>CALMLK010000445.1 GCA_937868035.1 uncultured Alphaproteobacteria bacterium | reverse complement strand
GCGCAGGCCAGCATGCCAAACAACGCCTGGGGAATCATCGGCATGTAGAGGATGACGCGGTCGCCCTTTTCCACGCCGAGGTCCTGCAATGAGGCGGCCAGCCGGGCGACCTCATCCAGCACCTCGTCATAGGTGTAGCGGGCCTTGGTGCCGGTCATGGCGCTGTCGTAGAGGATGGCATCGCGGCTGCCGTGGCCCGCTTTCACGTGGCGGTCGAGCGCGTTCCAGCAGGTGTTGCACTCGGCGCCGACGAACCAGCGGTCGAGGTTGTCGACACGGTCGTAGGCCTTGTCCCACGGTTTCAGCCAGTCCACGTCCTTCGCCGCCTCGGCCCAGAAGCCGTCGCGGTCATTCTTCCAGCGGTCGTAGGTTTCGGCGTAGCGGCTCATGGCATGTTCCCCGGGGAAGGCTTCTGGCGGTTGTCGGGCCCATTTTCGCGCGTTACCGCCCCTGCGCGCGAGGCCAACTTTGGTCTGAGGATATTAACGGGATTTAAGAGCTTTTCCGGGCATTTTGCGGCGTTCCTAGGGGAGTTTCGGGATGAGCAACGCGACAGACATGGCGGGACGGCTGGAGCGCCCGGAGCGGACATTCCTGCCGCTGCTGCGCCAGGGTCTCTCCGCCCACGCGCTTCCCATCACTCTTGCGCTGACCTATGTGCTGGCCCTCAAGGTGAGTGGCACGTTCAACGCCGCGGTGAGCGGGTTGTCGGGGGCGGAAGCGCTGCTCGGCATCACCACCTTCTCCATCCCCATCGCGCTCCTCGCGCTCATGCTGTTCCTGTTTGGCCACATGGCGCTCACTGACCGGCCGGACAAGCCGGCGCGCGTGCTGTGGACGCGCTTCAAGGGGGTGCTCACCTCTCCACGCCAGATGGCGACAGGCCTGCCGATGTTCGGCGCGCTGATCCTGTTCATGTATGGCTTCACCGTCTTCAAGGCCAACATCACCTCCTTCATTCCGTTTTCCTGGGACCAGACGATGGACCGGTGGGACACGGCGATCCACTTCGGCTACCGCCCGTGGGAACTGCTGCAGCCCGTCCTTGGCCACCCGCTCATCACCATGGCCCTGAACGTGAACTACAATCTGTGGTTCTTCGTGATGAACATGTTCTGGGTCTACTACGCCTTTCTCAGCAAGCCATCGGCGGAACGCACGCGCTTCTTCGTCGCGTTCATGCTGATCTGGTCGTTGGGCGGAACGCTGGCGGCGATCTTCTCGTCCTCCGCGGGCCCGTGCTTCTATGGCCGCATCGGCCTTTCGCCTGACCCTTACGCGCCGCTCATGGCCTATCTCAATCATGTTCACGACATCTATCCGCTGTGGGCGCTTGATACGCAGAACATGCTGTGGGACTACCGCAGTGCGGGCTCGGTGTTCGGCGGCATCTCCGCCATGCCCAGCATGCACAATGCAACGACGCTGCTGTTCGTGCTGACCGTCTGGAACAAGGGCGCCTGGCTGCGCAACGTACTCATTGCCCACATGGTGCTGGTGTTCATCGCCTCCGTGCATCTCGGCTGGCATTATGCCGTCGATGGTTACGCCGCCTGGCTGATTGCGCTGCCGCTGTGGTGGATTGCGGGACGCCTCACGGGCTGGTGGGAAGCAAAGCCCCATGTGGAATCGTTCCGCGCGCGTGTCGCCCATGTCTGAGGCAACGCTCAGCGGCACCTCGCAGCGCCCGGCGCGCACATCGCTGCTGCTGCTCAGCCTGCGGCGGCAATGGATCTTTTTCGTCATTCCGCTGTTCTATGTCGCCACCACCACATGGCTGCTGCGCGACGTGCCGGAAGCGCGCGTTGCTTCCGTTCGGGCGCTGGTCATGGGCATGATCACGCTCACCATACCGGCAGGCCTTGTGGCGATCTTCCTGTTCCGCCTCGGCCAGTATGCGCTGGTGCTGAAGCCAGAGAGTCCCACACGGCAGATGATCACCGATGTGGCCGGACTTTTCCGCAAGCCAGCGGCCTTCCTCCTCGGCCTGCCGCTGCTGGCCGCCATGGTGATCTTCAACAAGGGCATGCTGGAACTGAAGCCGATGATACCGGCGGTGAAGCCCTTCTCGTGGGACACGGATTTCATGGCGCTGGACCGCGCGTTGCATGGCGGCTTCGATCCGTGGGTGCTGCTGCAGCCGCTGCTCGGCCATGACACCATCACCTTCGCCATCAACATTCTCTATAACTTCTGGTTCCTCGCCCTCTTCGGCTGCTTCATGTGGTTCGGCTTCGCCACGCGCGACAGCGTGAACCGCACGCGCTTCTTCCTTGCCTACATGCTGACGTGGTGGATCGGCGGCGGTCTGCTTGCCGTGGCGTTCTCCTCGGCGGGACCCGTGTACTACAGCAACCTCGGCCTTTCGCCCGATCCCTTTGCGCCGCTGATGACCTATCTCCGCGATGTTGACCTGCGGCTTCCCATCTGGTCGCTCGATACCCAGCAGTTGCTGTGGGACGGCTACATGGGCAAGACCGCGCCCATCGGCATCTCGGCTTTCCCCTCCATGCACAACGCCTCCACCCTGCTGTTCGCGCTGGCGGCGTGGCCCCGGTCGCGCGGGCTCGGCATTGCCTTTGCCATCTACACCGGCATCATCCTGGTGGGGTCCGTGCACCTGGGCTGGCATTATGCTGTCGATGGCTATGGCGGACTGGCGCTGGCCGCCTGCTGCTGGTGGCTTGCCGGATTTGCGGCGCGCTGGCATCACCGCCAGCCGGGCCATGACAGGCTCAACGAAGGTCTGGCCTCGCTTTAGGCGCGGGACTTGGTACAAAGGGCTCCCAGCAGAGGGTTGCCCCAGCTATGTCCGCCTACGACCACGACCTCGACAAGAATGCCGCCAATTTCCAGCCGCTGACGCCGCTGTCGTTCCTCGAACGCTCGGCGGCGGTCTATCCGGACCGCATCGCCATCATCCACGGCCAATCGCGCACCAGCTACCGCGACTTTTACGCCCGCTGCCGCCGCCTGGGAGCTGCACTTGCCAAACGCGGCATCGGCAAGGGCGATACCGTTTCCGTGCTGCTCGCCAACACGCCCGCCATGCTGGAATGCCACTACGGCGTGCCCATGACGAAGGGTGTGCTCAACACGCTGAACACGCGCCTTGATGCACCGACCATCGCCTTCTCGCTCGACCACGCGGAAGCCAAGATCCTGATCGTCGACCGGGAATTTTCGAAACTTGCTGCGGAGGCGCTGGCACAGTGCAAGGTGAAGCCGCTGGTGATCGACTATGTCGATCCGGAATGCGAGCTTGAGGGAACGCGGATCGGCACGGAGGACTATGAGGCCGTCGTGCAATCAGGCGATCCCGCCTATGCGTGGCATTGGCCCGATGACGAGTGGGATGCGATCTCGCTCAACTATACGTCCGGCACCACCGGCAATCCCAAGGGCGTTGTCTACCACCACCGGGGTGCAGCGCTTCTGGCCCAGGGCAACGTTCTCACCGCCACCATGCCGAAACACGCCGTCTACCTGTGGACGCTACCCATGTTCCATTGCAACGGCTGGTGCTTCCCGTGGTCGCTTTCCGTGATCGGCGGCACCCATGTGACGTTGCGCTGGGTGCGCTCGAAGGCGATCTGGGCGGCGCTGGACGAACACAAGGTCACGCATCTCTGCGGGGCACCCATCGTGATGTCGACGATCCTCAATGCGCCTGCCGCGGAAAAGCGCGCGCTGACGCAGACCGTTGAATTCTTCACCGCCGCGGCGCCACCACCCGAGGCCGTGTTGAAGGCCATGGCGGAGTCGGGCTTCAACGTCACGCATCTCTACGGCCTCACCGAGACCTATGGGCCCGCCGTGGTGAACGACTGGAAATCCGAATGGGACGAACTTGAAAGCGGTGCACGCGCCGCCAAAAAGGCGCGCCAGGGTGTGCGCTATCATGCCTTGGAAGACCTGACGGTGATGGACCCCCAAACCATGGAGCGCGTCCACGCCGATGGCGAAACCATGGGCGAGGTGATGTTCCGTGGCAACGTGGTGATGAAGGGCTATCTCAAGAATCCGAAAGCCTCTGCCGAGGCCTTCAAGGGCGGATGGTTCCACTCGGGCGATCTCGGCGTGCTGCATGCCGACGGCTACATCCAGCTCAAGGACCGCTCCAAGGACATCATCATCTCGGGCGGCGAGAACATTTCGTCGATCGAGGTGGAGGATGCGCTCTACAAGCATCCCGCCGTGCAGGCGGCGGGCGTGGTGGCGAAGCCCGATGCGAAATGGGGCGAAACGCCGTGCGCCTTCGTGGAACTGAAGCCCGGAAAGACCGCCACGGCGGAAGAAATCATCCAGTGGTGCCGGGGCCATCTCGCCCACTACAAGGTGCCGCACTACGTGGTCTTCACGGAAATCCCCAAGACGAGCACCGGCAAGATCCAGAAATTCAAGCTGCGGGAGCTGGCGAAGGCCTAGTGCCATTTGCCGCCCGGACTTGCGGCATTTGCCGGGGTGCCCTATATAGGGGCATGACTGTGCACGCCGCCATTCCCGCCGGACTGGGCTACGCCGAGATTGCCAAGGGCATTTCGGCAAGGCTGGTCGTGCGCCGGGTGAAAGATGGTGAACTTTCCTGGGCCGATGTGTATCGCGTGGTGCCGGAACGGACCTTCAAGCGCCGGCTGGCGGAGGGCGAGGCGCTGAAGACGGCGGAGGCCGACGCCATTGCCCGCCTGTTGCGCGTGAGCGAACTGGCGCAGTGGGCATTTCGGGACAAGGCGAAAGCGCGGCTCTTCCTTGATACGCCCAACCCCGCGCTTGGCCGGCACATCCCCTGGGACATGGCGCAGACGGATGCCGGTGCGCGCGACGTGGAAGCGCTGCTCGTGCGTTTCGTGCATAGCGTTCCGGGCTGACGTTTCCGCATGATCGTCTGGCGGCTGGCCGATCCGCGCTATGCCCGCGATCTTTCCGGCGAGGGAAGCCGGCTCATGGGCGGGCGCTGGAATTCGCCGGGCCATGCGGTGCTTTACGTTTCCAGTCACCTGTCGCTGGCGGTGCTTGAAACACTGGCGCATCTGCCTGCCGTGCTGCGGGATGTGCTGCCGCCCCGCGTGGCGGTGGAAATCGAACTGCCGGATGACGTGTCCATGGCCAGTGTCGATGTGCTGCCGCGCAAGATGAGCGGTGAGCGGTTGCTGAAGTGGTGCCGCACGGCCGGAGAGAAATGGCTGACGCAGGACTCCAGCCCCGTGTTGCGCGTGCCTTCGATCCTTGTGCCGCAGGAGCACAATTATGTCGTGAACGTCACGGCGCGCGATATGGCGCGTGTGCGCATCCTGAGTGCCAAACCGTTTGCCATCGATGGCCGGTTGCTGCGCTAGGCAGGCTATCTTCCCCGCACCTCGGCGATGCCCTGCCGGGCCAGTTCGTCGGCGCGTTCGTTGTCGGGGTTGCCGTCGTGGCCCTTCACCCAGTGCCAGGAGATTTCGTGGCGCTTGATCGCCTCATCGAGGGCCTGCCAGAGTTCCACGTTCTTCACCGGCTTCTTGTCTGCCGTCTTCCAGCCGTTTTTCTTCCAGCCGAAGATCCACTTGGTGATGCCGTCCTTCACGTAGTTGGAATCGACGTGCATCTCCACCGCGCAGGCGCGCTTCAACGCATTGAGGGCTTCGATCGCCGCCTTCAGTTCCATGCGGTTGTTGGTGGTATCAGGTTCGCCGCCAAAGAGTTCCTTGCGTGTGCCATTGTAGTCGAGAATGGCGCCCCAGCCGCCCGGGCCCGGATTGCCTGAACAGGCTCCATCCGTGTGGATGACGACCTTGCCCTTGCTCATGCGGCGGGTTGGCTTTCGCGCAGTTCGCGCGGCAGCTTGAAGGAAACATTCTCCTCGCGCAGCGTGACCTTCTCCACCGTCACATCATAGTGGACGCGAAAGGCATCGACGATTTCGTTGA
>CALMLK010000444.1 GCA_937868035.1 uncultured Alphaproteobacteria bacterium | reverse complement strand
GTCATGCGGCGGCCCTTTCATCCAGGATGCGGGCGTAAGTGTCACGAATGCCGGCAGTGACTTGGGCGTTGTCCCTGCTGGAGAGAAGCGTGGCGCGCAAGGCCGCGGTGCGCTCGCCATCGAGGTGGCCGCGCAGTTCCAGCCGCGCCAATGTCCAGCCAAGGTGCTTGCGGAAGGTCTTGTTGCCGAGGGCGGCGCCATAGAGACGCAACGTCTCGTCCTGATGCCAGAGCATGATGTCGCGTTCTTCATCAAGCGTGGGCTCTGCCCTGCCCGTTCCGGCTTCGAGCGTTTCGGCCACCACGCCCGGCCACCAGGGGCGGCCATAGCAGGAGCGCCCGAACATCACGGCGTCAGCCCCGGACGCGTGCATCATGGCGCGGGCATCTGCGGCGGTTTCACCATCACCATTGGCCACGAGCGGGATGCTGATCGCCTCGCGGACGGCGCGGATCGCCGCCCAGTCGGCCTTGCCAGTATAGAACATGCAGCGGGTGCGGCCGTGGACGGTGATCATCCGTGCGCCGGCATTTTCAGCCCGGCGCGCCAGTTCGGGAGCATTCAGGGTGTCGTGGTCCCAGCCCAGCCGCATCTTCACCGTGACAGGCACCTGTGCGGCACCCACTGTGGCCTCGATGAGGCTTACGGCATGATCGAGGTTGCGCATGAGGGCCGAACCGGACAGGCCGCCTGTCACCTGCCGCGAGGGGCAGCCCATGTTGATGTCGATCACATCGGCGCCGAGGTCCTGTGCGAGGCGTGCCCCCTCCGCCATCCACTTCGCTTCACGGCCGGCAAGTTGCATGACGAAAGGCGAAAGTTTCGCGGCGCCACGGGCGCGCCGCACCATGTCCGGCCGCTCCTGGAAGAGGGCATCGCTGGCGACCATTTCGGAGACGACCAGCCCCGCGCCATGGGCGTGGGCAACCGTGCGAAAGGCCTCATCCGTGACGCCCGACATGGGAGCGAGGAAGACGGGATTGCGCAAACGGACCGAGCCGATGGATATGCTCATAAAATGTGCAACACTCTGATGAGTTCAAGTTTTGGGCAGAATACGATGTTGCGGTGCAGCGTCAACGAAAATCTCATGCCGGCAACCTTCCCATGCCGCAGGTGACTGGCTATGCGGGATGAAGAATGTCAGTGGCAGCGGTCATCGTTGCGGGCGGCAGCGGCCTGCGCGCAGGGGGCGAAATCCCCAAACAATACCAGTTGATTGGCGGCAAGCCGGTCATTCGCTGGACGCTGGAGGCGTTCCTGGCCCACCCACTGGTGAGCCAGGTGCAGGCGGTGATTGGAGAAGGTCATGACGCCCTCTTCGCTGACGCGACACGGGGACTGGCGATTCCGGCGCCTGTGACGGGTGGTGCCAACCGCCAGGAGTCCTGCCGTCTGGGCATTGAGGCGCTGGCGGGCATCAAGCCGGAGCGGGTGTTGATCCACGATGCGGCCCGGCCCTTCATCAGCGCCCAGGTGATCAGCAACGTGATTGCGGAACTCGACCGGGGTGACGCTGTAATCCCCGGTTTGCCGGTGGCAGACACCATGAAATTCGCACCCGGCGGCGTGATCGAGCGCACGGTGGACCGGGGCTCCATGTGGTTCGTGCAAACCCCGCAAGGGTTCAATTTCCAGAAGATCATCGATGCCCACCGCCTGGCCGTGCGGGAGGGCCACACCAATTTCACCGATGATGCGGCCGTGGCCGAATATGCCGGCATGCCCGTGCACATCACCGCCGGCGACCAGGCCAACAAGAAGCTCACCACGGCGCATGATGTGCGCGTGGCCGACAAGGATGTTTCGGCACGCCTGTTCGTGGAGCGGCCGGATGTGCGCATGGGCCAGGGCATCGACTTCCATGTCTTCGAGCCGGGTGACGGCGTGACCCTGTGCGGCGTCAAAATTCCGTACACGGAGAAACTCAAGGGGCACTCCGACGCGGATGCGCCGATGCATGCGCTGACCGACGCCATTCTGGGGTCCATCGGCGAAGCTGATATTGGAAAGCATTTCCCGCCCAGCGATCCGCAGTGGAAGGGAGCGCCCTCTTCCATCTTCCTGCTCAAGGCCATGGAACTGCTGGTGGCGCGCAAGGGCATTGTGGCCAACGCCGATATCACCATCCTTGCGGAGGCGCCAAAGGTGGGGCCGCACATCGCGGCCATGAAAGCCGTTCTCGCACCCCTTCTGCAGGTGGCGCCTGACCGCATTGCCATCAAGGCCACGACGACGGAGGAGATGGGGGCCATCGGCCGCAAGGAAGGTATCGCCGCCTTCGCCACGGCCACCGTTCGGCTGCCCCTATGAGTTTCGCCGCCCAGGTCGTTGAGGCCTATCTCAAGCGCGGCTGGATGATGGCGAAGC
>CALMLK010000443.1 GCA_937868035.1 uncultured Alphaproteobacteria bacterium | reverse complement strand
GCTCATCATGCAGCGCCTGCAGTCGATCAAGGCCAAGGGCAAGGGCATGCCCATGGGCGACGTGCGCGGCCTCGGCGCCATGTGCGCCTTCGAACTGGTGACCAAGCACGGCGGCAACGAACCGGACGCCGGTGGCGCCAAGGCGCTGGCCGCCAAGTGCCTGGAACGCGGCTTGCTGATCCTCACCTGTGGCGTCTACGCCGACACGGTGCGCATGCTGACGCCCCTCACCGCCAGCGAGGCCATCCTGACGGAAGGCCTGGATATTCTCGAGAGCGCCATTCTGGGGAATTGAGTCGCAGGGCTCTCCGCCACTCAGGCCGCCGCGCTCAATAGTGCGGCGGTCTTGTCACGGGCGGAGCGTCGCGTGAATCGAGGGATTGCACTTCCTCGTCCAGCCGCTGCAGCTGCCGCTCCAGCTTTTCAATCTTCTTCCACTGCGCCGTGATGACGTCGTTCAGATCGGCGATTGTCTTGTCCTGGTAGGCAATGCGCATCTCAAGGTCTTCGATGCGCTGTTCGACGGATGTCATGCCTTGTGCCTTTCTGAATCGGCTGCTGCCCCGCTTGCCTTACACAAGCGCCGCGATGGCCGCCATCCACGATCCGCAACGCTGGTCAAGGATCAGCCCAGATAGAGCCAGGCGATGCCGGTGAACTGGCAGGCCGCCGCGGTGACCACGAAGGCGTGCCAAATGGCGTTCTGGTACTTGAGGCGCTCCCACAGATAGAACGGAACGCCTGCGGAATAGAAAAATCCACCGACGGCGATCAGCACCATGGTGATGAGGGGCAGCACGCCAAGGAAAGACTTGGCGGCAAAGATGCCGACCCAGCCGAGGGCCAGGTAGATGCCGATCGCAAGATTGTCGAAGCGTCCGGGCAGCAGCACCTTCATGATGACACCCGCCAGTGCGCCGCCCCACACGATGGCCGCGAGCGCTGACGCCAGCGCAGCGCTGGGCAACTGCATCAGCAGTGGCGTGTAGGTGCCGGCGATCATGATGTAGATGGCGGAGTGATCGAAGCGCCGCAAAATCCACTTGGCCGGCGAGGCGGGCGTGAAATTGTAGGCGGCCGAAAATCCGAGCATGGACACCAGCGCCACGAGATAGAGAACGAGCGCCGCAACCTTTCCGCCGCCCGTATGCTGGGCATGGGCCAGCACGTAGGCACCACCGGCGAGCGCGGCGATGATGCCGCCGCCATGAATGATGGCGTCCGCCAGCAGTTCATCGCGTCCGTACGGTCTTTGATGGGGTATGGGGTTGGCAACCATGGCCGGCAATCTGGCGCAGCGCCCGGGCTTCGTCAATTTGCAAGCAAGTTGACAGTCAGGCCGTTGACGGACCCGGAGATTTGGGTTCATTTCCCGCCATGTCCATCGACCACTACCTGGCCTTCGTCGCCGCCACCATGATCCTGCTGGTCATTCCCGGCCCCACGATCCTGCTCGTCGTCTCCTATGCCCTCGGACAAGGCTGGCGCGCCGCGCTGCCCACGGCGATTGGCGTGGCACTCGGCGATTTCACGGCCATGACGCTGTCGCTCTTTGGCGTGGGTGCACTGCTGATGACTTCGGCCGTGTTGTTCACCGTGCTGAAATTCATAGGCGCAGCCTACTTGTTCTGGCTCGGCTTCAAGCTGTTCCGTGCCGGAGGCACATTGGATGCGCGGCCCATCACCGATGGGAAATCCACGGCCGCCATGGTGGGGCATGCCTGGCTGGTGACGGCGCTCAATCCCAAGAGCATCACCTTCTTCGTGGCTTTTGTTCCGCAGTTCGTGGACCGCAGCGCGCCCTTTGCGCCCCAGGCCACCGTGATGGTGGCGACGTTCGTCGTCCTCGCCTTCGCCAACGCCTTCACCTATGCCTTCGTGGCCACCCGCGCCCGCGCCACCTTTGCAAACGCGCGCGCCATCAAGATCTTCAACCGCACCGGCGGCACGCTGCTGATGGGTGCGGGCGTCGCCACCGCCGTGATCCGCACCTGATCGTCCATGCCCTTTCGCAATGGCCTGCGTCACCTGAGGGGTGGCCTTCTCTGTCTCGCGCTGGCGGGCGCGCTGCCACTCGCCGTGGCGGCGCATCCGCTCAGCATTCCCCATCTTGCCCTCCCACAAGGGACTGGCCGCACGCCGCAGGTGGCGTTGACTCTGGACGCCTGCAGCGGTGCCACCGACACGCGCATCCTCCGCGTTCTGATCGACAATCAGGTGAAGGCAACGATCTTCGCCACGGCGCGCTGGCTGAAACGCAATCCTGCCGCCCTGGCCGAGATCAACCGCCATCCCGACCTGTTTCGCGTTGAGAACCACGGCGCCCGCCATCTTGCCGCCGTGCTGACGCCCGGACGGGTCTACGGCGTTCGCACCGTGGGCTCAGCCCAGGGCCTCAAGAGCGAAATCGAAGACGGTGCCGCCGCCGTGACGGCCGCAACAGGCCGCGCGCCCCACTGGTTCCGGGGCGCAACCGCTGAATACAGCAGCGATGCCCTGCGCGAGATCGCGGCACTCGGTGAAGCAGTGGCGGGCTTTTCGCTTCTCGGCGACGGCGGCGCCCAGTTTTCCGCCGCTCACGCCGCGGCCGCAATCTCCTCCGCCCATGATGGCGATGTGATCATCGCGCACATCAACCAGCCCGGCAAACCGGCCGGTGCGGGCGTGGCCACGGGCGTGCTGGCGCTCAAGGCGAAGGGCTTCCGCTTTGTCTGGCTGGACGATGGCAAGCCCTTGGACCGCAGCCCTCAGATCGCGGCCCGCCCGGCGCGCCGCTGAGCGTTTTCTGCATGGGCAGGCGCGGCCAAACTGGACTCCTGCGCAGCATCGCAATCATGCTACAGGAGGTGACGTTCAACAGGTGAGGTTCGCATGACGAAACTGTCCAACATGGCTGTCCGCGATATTGAAACGGTCATTCATCCCTACACGAACCTGGCGCGGCACCGCGAGACCGGCCCTCTCATCCTCAATGAGGGGCGCGGCATCTACCTCTATGACGACAAGGGCAAGCGCTACATCGAAGGCATGGCGGGCCTGTGGTGCACGGCGCTCGGCTACGGCAACACGGAAGTGGCGGAAGCCGGCGCCGAGGCGCTGCGCCGCGTCTCCTTCACCCACGCCTTCTCCGGCAAGTCGCACGACGGACTGATCGAACTTTCCGAAAAGCTGAAGGAGATCTCACCGATCCCCACCTCCAATGTGCTGTTCGGCTCGTCCGGCTCCGAAGCCAACGACATGCAGATCAAGTTGACGTGGTACTACAACAACGCCCGCGGCAAGCCCGAGAAGAAGAAGATCATCAGCCGCATCCGCGCCTATCACGGTGTCACCATCGCCTCGGCCTCGCTCACGGGCCTGCCCTGGGTGCACACTGATTTCGACCTGCCCATCAAGAACGTGCTGCACACCTCCTGCCCGCACCACTACCGTTTCGCGCTGGACGGCGAGAGCGAGGAGGAATTCTCCACCCGCATGGCGAAGGATCTTGAAGACATGATCCTGCGCGAGGGGCCGGACACGGTGGCGGGCTTCATCGCCGAGCCCATCATGGGCGCGGGCGGCGTCATCACCCCGCCGAAGACCTACTTCGACAAGATTGGCGAGGTGCTGCAGAAGTACGACGTGCGCTTCATCGCCGACGAAGTGATCTGTGGCTTCGGCCGCACGGGCAACTGGTTCGGCACGCAGACCTACAAGATGAAGGCCCAGTCCATCACCATGGCGAAGGCCCTCACCTCCGCCTACTTCCCGCTTTCGGCCTTGACCATCGAGGAAGACCTCTATCAGGCCATGCTCGATCAGAGCAGAAAGCTGGGAACCTTCGGCCACGGCTACACCTACACGGCCCATCCCGTGGGTTGCGCCATCGCCCTGAAGGTGATCGAGATCTACGAGCGCGACAAGGTGATCGAGAACGCCGCCAAGGTGTCGAATGTCTTCCAGGCCCGCCTGAAGGCACTGGCCGACCACCCGCTGGTGGGCGAGGCCCGCGGCGACGGGCTGATCGGTGCTGTTGAACTGGTGGCCGACAAGAAGACCAAGCGCAGCTTCGACTTCAAGAAGGGCGTCGGTCCCATGGCCTTGAAGATGATGGAGGACCTCGGCCTCATTGTCCGCAACGTGCAGGATACGATTGCCTTCTGTCCGCCGCTCATCATCACGACGGAAGAGGTGCACGCCATGTTCGACATCGTGGAAAAGGGCCTCGACCAGCTTGAAGGCCATGTCCGCAAGGAAAACCTGCGGACCAGTTGATGTTCCATAATATCACAGGTGGCGGAGCGAGCAGCACTCAACCGCCACCTGAATCTCCGTATACGGAATAAAACTTTCGTGGAGTCGCACCGGCTTTTGCGTGATGCACTTCTGCCACGGCACCGCCTGAAAACAGCAATCACAACGCTTGCGCCATTGCGGCTGAAAAAGGGCGGGCGCAGCCTTCTGCCACTGGGGACGTTTGGCAGGAGTTGATCATGAAGACGTATCTTTTGGCCGCCGTTGCGGTTTTCGCGATGTCACAGGTCGCACATGCCGCCGATTTCATTCCGGACCCAGGCTATGACTGGACCGGGGTGTACGCCGGCCTCAACGCTGGTTACGCCTGGACCGATACATCCGGAACCGACATTGACGGCTGGACCGTCATCGACGGCGAAACGATCAACGCTGACGGTGGCGCATTCGTGGGCGGCGCGCAGCTCGGCTACAACTGGCAGTCCAACAGCCTGGTGGGTGGCGTCGAGACGGACATCAACTATGTCGGCGGCAGCGACACCGGCACCACGGTGAGCGCACCCTTCGACAACCACGTGGAAAGCGACGGTGGCTTCCTCGGCACCTTGCGCCTGCGCGCCGGTTTCGCAGCAGACCGCTTCCTCGTCTACGGAACGGGAGGCCTTGCCTTCGGTGACATCGGCACCCACTGGTACGACAATGGCGGCACCTTCGGCCTCGACACGGGATCGAACATGCGGGTCGGCTGGGCCGCGGGCGCTGGCGTCGAATATGCCGTGACCGACTCCGCCTCCGTGAAACTGGAATACCTGCATTTCGATCTCGGTTCAGAGACGGAAAATGCCACCAACTTCCGCTTCGGCGGCGGCCCGCCCGCCAACTACTGCGGCGGCAGCGCCACCTGTTCCTTCAAGCTGAAGACCGCAGGCGATCTCCTGCGTATCGGCTTCAATTTGAAATTCTGAGCTGCACACATGAAAAAGGGAGGGCAGCACTGCTGCCCTCCCTTTTCCGTGGCTCCTGTCAATCAGTTGGCGGACTGCGCCCGGAATTCCCAGACCGTCACCTTGCCATCCTTGTCGCTGTCGAGCGCCGCAAGGCGCGTCTTTGCGTCGGCGAAGAACTCGGCCTTGCTCAGGCTTGCGTTCTTGTCGGTATCGAGGGCGGCGAACTTGTCCTTGCGCACCTTGGCGACGGCATCAGCCTCGTCCTGGCTCAGGCCGAACCAGGCCCGCCAGCCCATGCCCCTGTGCATGCCGCGATGTTCACCGCGTCCGCCCCGGGTCGTGAACTCGGCTTCGCTGAGCGTGGCGTCGTTGTTGTCATCAAGGCGCATGAAGAAGCGGTCGGCCAGCGTTGCGGCTTCTTCCTCGCCGATCACGCCGTCATTGTTGGCGTCGAGCATCATGCCGCCACGCATCATGCCGTGCCTGCCGTGACCACGGCCCATGCGGCCGTTGTAACCGTCATCGCCGCCATTGTCGGCGCGGTCGCCGTCGCCGCCGTTCCAGCCCCAGCGTCCGTCATTGCCCTGGCCATGGCCCCAGCCGTGATGGCGGCTGTGTCCCCACCAGCCCCAGCCGTCATCAGCCTGGCCCATCTGGCCGTCATTCATGTCGGGTCCGCCATTCATGCCATCGGGGCCGGGCATGTCCGCGGGACCGGGTCCCGGCGTGCCCTGCTGGACGGCGGGCGGCGGTGCGGGAGGCGTTGCGTTCTGGGCAAATACGGAACCGGCCGCGAGGGCCGAGGCACCGAGGAGAAGGCCCGTGAGGATTTTTGCAGGGGTTTTCATGAAAACACTCCGTTTGTTGAAGTGCTCTTAAGACGCCCGGGCGGCGCGATTTCCGTCGCTCCGCAACATTAAATCTCAGACAGGTTCGCCTTAAAGTTGATCGAGCGCCTGTGAGATATCCGCAATCAGGTCGTTGACGTTTTCAAGCCCGATGGAGAGACGCACCAGATTGTCGGGCACGGGACTGTCCGGCCCTTCGATCAGCTTGCGATGTTCCGCGAGGCTTTCCGGGCCACCCAGCGAGGTGGCGGGGGTGATGACCTTGAGCAAGGTGCAGAAGCGCTTGGCACCGTCGAAATCCGTGCGCAGGACAAGGCTCATCATGCCGCCGAAACCATCCGTCATCTGGCGGCGCGCGATTTCGTAGCCTGGATGGGTGGCAAGTCCAGGATAGAGCACGCGCTCCACCTTCGCGTGACTGGAGAAATGCCGGGCGATGGCCTTGGCGCTGGCGGAGGCTTCGCGATAGCGGATGAAAAGCGTCCGCAGTCCGCGCATCAGCAGCCAGCATTCGAAGGGCGCCAGCGGTGCCCCGGTCTTTGTGCGCAGCGCCTGCAACAGGGCCCAGCGCTCGTTCAGATCGCGCGTGATGAGCGTCCCCGCCAGCACATCGGAATGGCCGTTGAGATATTTGGTGACGGAATGAAACACATAGTCCGCGCCGAGTGCGAGCGGATGGGTGGTGACGGCGGCCGTCGCCGTGGCATCGACGCCGAGAATGGCGCCCACCTCATGGGCGGCCGCAGCGGCAGCCGCAATGTCGATCACATCCCACGTCGGGTTTGACGGCGTTTCGATCCACACGAGATCGGTCTTGCCGGGCCGCGCAGCACCGGCGATGGCGCCCGGCACCGTCATGTCGATGAGTGACAGGCTGATCCGGCCCTTTTCGGCGAGCGTCTTCATCCATGCCCGCACGCCGTAATACATGTTGATGGGAGCGATCACATGCCCGCCCACCGGCACGGTTTCGACGAGCGCAAAGATCGCCGCAACGCCCGATGGATAGAGCAGGCATCCCGTGCCCTGCTCCAGCGCCGCCAGCACCGACTCGGCCTGCGAGAGCGTGGGATTGCCACCGCGCTGGTAATCATCCGGCACACGCTTCTCGTAGTTCTCGTCGCGCGCATAGGTGGATGACAAGTAGATGGGCGGCACGACCGCGCCAGTCACCGGTTCAATGGCCCGCAGCGCGTGGGCGGCAATGGTTTCGGGCCGGGGCTTTTCGTTAGACATGCTGTCCGCCGTTGATGTGAAGTTCGGCACCGCTCACATACGACGAGGCATCCGTGCACAGGAAGTAGATGGCCTTCGCCACCTCCTCCGGCTGGCCAAGGCGATGCAGCGGAATCTGCGGGATGATCTTCTCCGTGCCGGGCGAGAGAATGCTCGTCTCGATCTCGCCAGGAGAAATCGCATTGACGCGCACCCCATGCGGACCGAAGTCATGGGCCATCTCGCGGGTGAGCGAGGCCAGCGCCGCCTTCGATGTGGAGTAGGCGGCACCGGCAAAGGGATGCACCTTCGAGCCGGCGATGGACGTCACGTTGACGACGGCGCCCTTGGCCATCTTCAATTCGTCCAGCAATCCGCGCGCCAGCATGATCGGTGCGAAGAAGTTGATCTGGAACACCGTCTTCCAGTCGTCTTCGCTCGTGTCGATGGAGTTCATCCGCGCGCCGCCCGCGAGCTTGGGGCTGATGGCGGCATTGTTGACCAGCGCATCGAGGCGCGAGCCTTGCGCCTTCAGCTTCTCGCGCATGACATCGATGGCTTTGTGCGTATCGTCGGAGGACGCGAGATCCACCACGATGTGGTCTTCCGGGCCTGCATCCCACGGACAATCCTCGGGGAAGGGTTGCCTGGAACAGGTGATGACGCGCCAACCCGCCGTGGAGAAGCGTTTCACGGTGGCGTGGCCGATACCCCGCGAGGCGCCGGTGAGGATGAGAGTCTTGCGCGTGTCTGTCATGGCTCAGGGATATAGGCGCGCCTTGCTGAACTCGCCATCAGGCTTTTCGCGGCGGAACACCACGCGGTCATGCAACCGGAAGGGACGGTCATGCCAGAATTCGATGGAAAGCGGCCGCACCCGGAAGCCCGACCAATAGGGCGGCCGCGGCACCTCTCCGAGCGCATAGCGGGCCGCTGCCATGGCAACGGCCGTCTCCAGCTCGAAGCGGGCCTTGAGGGGCCGCGATTGCTGCGAGGCCCAGGCACCGATGCGGCTGTCTCGCGCGCGTGAATTGTAATAGGCGTCGGCCTCGGCGTCGCTGACGGTCTCGACGAGACCGCGCACCCGCACCTGCCGCCGCAGCGTCTTCCAGTGGAAACACAGCGCGGCCTTGCCCGTGGCGAGGATCTCGTGACCCTTCTGGCTTTCGAAGTTGGTGTAGAAGACAAACCCTCGCTCGCTGAAATCCTTGAGCAGGACCATGCGCACGTTCGGCAGCCCGTCTTCATCGACCGTCGCCACCGACATGGCATCGGGATCATTGGGTTCGGACTTCTTGGCGTCCTCCATCCATTCGGCAAACAGCTTGAAGGGATCATTGCGCTCGGTGAAGCCGAGGGAGGCGGTGAGGGTGGACAATTCGCTGAGGCTCATGACACAGACCTTACGCGCCAAAGCGGCAGGCCGGAAGCGCCAGCGCCATGGAAATTCGTCATGCCACCCCATGTGCCAGAGTGCCGCAATCCAACTGGATTGTTTCCAGACTTTGTGCCAATAGACGCGGAAACACAGCCACACAGCGCGGACGATCTGAAAAAATGAGCAATAACAAGGGTTTGTTGACAGGCAGGCGGGGCCTGATCATGGGTGTGGCGAATAACCGGTCAATTGCCTGGGGCATTGCCAAGTCGTGCGCGGACCAGGGCGCCGAACTCGCCTTCACCTATCAGGGGGACGCTTTGAAGAAGCGCGTGGAGCCTCTCGCCGCGGAAGTGTCCTCGAAGATCGTGGTACCCTGCGACGTGACCGACACCGCGTCCATCGACGCCACCTTCTCCGAAATCGAAAAGACCTGGAGCAAGCTGGACTTCCTCGTCCACGCCATCGCCTTCGCCGACAAGAACGAACTGGAAGGCCGCTACGTCGACACCACGGCGGGCAACTTCGACAAGTCGCTGAATATTTCCTGCTACAGCTTCACCGCCGTGGCGCAGCGCGCCGAAAAACTGATGACCGAAGGCGGCTCGATGATTACCCTCACCTACTACGGTGCGGAAAAGTGGATGCCCCATTACAACGTCATGGGCGTGGCAAAAGCGGCACTCGAAGCCTCCGTCCGCTACATGGCCGCTGACCTTGGCCCCAAGAACATCCGCGTCAACGCCCTCTCGGC
>CALMLK010000442.1 GCA_937868035.1 uncultured Alphaproteobacteria bacterium | reverse complement strand
GGGGAGAGCAACATGCTCGGCCGCAACGACATCTCCTCGAAAGACATGCCGCTGGAACTGAAGGGCGACTCGATCCGGCTCTGGTACAGCCATTTCAACCGCGTGGAGGACAACTTCATTCACGGCACCCGCGATTTTGCCGTCTGGTATTCCCACGACAACACGATCAGCGGCAACCGCATCCACGGCACGCGCTATGGCGTGCACTTCATGTATGCCCACCACAACAACGTGGAGAAGAACGACATCGCCGACTGCGTCGTCGGGTTGTTCCTCATGTATTCCAACGACCTGACCATCACCGGCAACAAGCTGCTGCGCTCCTGGGGAGCCTCCGGCATGGGCATTGGCATGAAGGAGAGCAGCGGCGTCGTTGCGAACAACAACGAGATCATGGGCAACGCCGTGGGGATCTTCCTCGACCTGTCGCCCTATGATCCGGACGCCACCAACCAATTTGAGCGAAATCAAGTCGCCTACAACGGAACTGGTGTTGAATTCTCAGCAGATTGGGAATCCAACGTGTTCCGGAACAACAGCTTCAATACCAACTTCACACAGATCGCGGTGCGCGGCAACGGCACGGCCATGCGCGAGACGTGGGAGCAGAACTATTGGGACGATTTCACCGGCTTCGACGAAGACCATGACGGCAAGGGCGACAGTCCCTTTGAAATCTACAGCTACGCCGACCGCCTCTGGATGGAGAACCGCGAGGCGAATTTCTTCCGCGGCGGCTTTGCCCTTGAAGCGTTGGACTTCATCGAGCGCCTCGCACCCTTCAGCGAGCCGCGCCTGCTGATGCGCGAACAGAACCCGCTCGTGCAGCCACCTGTCATGGCCGAAGCCGAGAAGAAGAAACCGACAGACGCTCTTGAGTTGTTGCTGCAATGACCGACGCAACGCCCACACCCGATCCCGAGATTGACGAAATGATTCCCGAGGCGCCGAAGAAGCGCCTCACCCGCCGCGAGTTGGAAAAGCGCCGCATGTTCCTCCGTTCGGTTGGGGCAGGCGTGACGCTCGTGGGCCTGTCGCTGGTCGGCTACTTCCCCGTCCTCAAGCAATTGTTCGACCGCCTGCGTCCGCCCGGCGCATTGGAGGAAGATGATTTTCTCGCGGCCTGTATCAAGTGCGGGCAATGCGTGCAGGTCTGCCCGGTGGAAGCCATCAAGCTCGCCGATGGCGATGAAGGTTACGCGTTGGGAACGCCTTATATCGATGCCCGCAAGCAGGCCTGTGATTTCTCCTGCGACGCGGTGCAGTGCGTGCTCGCCTGCCCCACCGGCGCCTTGACCCACGAGATTGCCCGCAAGGAAGAAGTCCGCATGGGTGTCGCCCGCCTGGCACGGCCCGATGCCTGCCTCGCCATGAAGGGGCAGGGCTTCAAGGGTCTGGCGCGCGGCGATCTCTTCCAGGGCATGCTGCGCTACGAGGACATCGACCGCTGGACGCCGATGCGCGTGGCCGATCATCCTTATGATCTCGAGATCTGTGATCTCTGTGTGCGCGAATGCCCCATCACGGGTGCGATCTCGCTGGAGAGTGTGAGCACCGACGCCGGCGACACCCGCCGCCGCCCCGTGATCCATGACGCCTGCGTGGGCTGCGGCACCTGCGAAATGATCTGTCCTGCCGAACCAGCCGCCATTGTCGTGGATGCCAAGGTGACAAGGGAGCGCGTGGCATGAAGTGGTTCCTGCACGCCTTCGCCATGATGTTCGGCGCAGCGCCGCGCAAGCCCGAAGAGGGTGAAGTGACCGACGCCGCCCGCGCCATGATGAAATTCAAGAAGCTCCCCGACCAGGTGAAGCTGCGCAAGCAGCGCATCGCCGAGGAGCATGAGTTTCCCGTCGTCTCCAACAAGTGGCGGAACAGGCGCTGGGCGTCCATCGTCATCCTCAACGCGCTGTTCATCATATCCTACTGGTTCGACGTGCAACTGGTGGAAGGTGCTCTCACGGCCTCGCGCTTCTTCGGCTTCCACATGGCGGACGTCTTCAGCGCCGCGCAGGTTATGCTCGCCTTCAAGGAGGTGATGCTGAACCTCGTGATCGGCACGGCAACCGTCGTCATCGCGTGGTGGCTGGTGGGAGGCCGCGCCTTCTGTTCATGGATCTGCCCCTATCACCTGTTGGCCGAATGGGCCGAGATGATCCACCTCAAGCTGGCCCGCCTCGGGCTTGCCAAGGACCACGTCTTCCATCGCGGCCTGCGCACCGTGCTGTGGGCGGTCTTCCTCGCGCTCGCCTTCTTCACCAGCTACACGATCTATGAATACATCAACCCCGTGGGCATCGTCTCGCGCGCCCTCATCTATGGGCCGACCGTCGCCATCTTCTGGGTCTTGTTCCTGCTCGGGATCGAGGTGTTCTATTCGCGCCGCTTCTGGTGCCGCTACGTGTGCCCGATCGGCCTGAGCTACGGCATCACCGGCGCGGTATCGCCGGTGCAGGTGGAATACAATCTGGAGCTCTGCCTGCATGAAGGCGAATGCCGCAAGGTCTGCCTCGTGCCCCATGTGCTGGAGGTGACCAAGATGGGTTACGCCAGCGACACGTTCGAGTATATCGGCGCCGACTGCACCCGTTGCGGCATGTGCGTGGATGCCTGCCCGCAGGGGGCGCTGAAATTCAAGGTCCGCGGACTGGACAAGGTGATCTGAGCCGATGATCGAGATCAGGAACCTCACCAAGCGTTTTGACGGCCGCGCCGTGCTCGATGCGCTGTCGCTGCGCATCGCTGCGCAGGACCGCATCGCGCTGGTAGGTTCGAACGGCGCGGGCAAGACCACGTTGTTCCGCTGCCTTCTGGGCCACTACGGCTATGACGGCGAGATCATCATCGATGGCGCTTCGGCCCGCCGCCGCGAGCCGGCATTGCTGGCCCAGGTGGCCTTCGTGCCGCAACTGCCGCCGCCGCTCCGCATGCCCGTGGGCGAACTGCTGCGCTTCGCCCACGAAACGACCGGTGCCGAACGTGCCGTGATGGAAGGCATGGCGGCGAAGCTCGGCATCGACCTCGATGCCGTGGCGCGCCAGCCCTTCTACCGGCTCTCCGGCGGGCAGAAACAGAAGATCCTGGTCACAGTGGCGCTGGCCCGCGAGGCAAAGCTGCTGATCTTTGACGAACCTTCGGCCAACCTCGATCCCGCCGCGCGCGGTGCCTTCATCGAACTGCTGGCGGCCCGCCAGGACTGCGCCATGCTCATCGCCAGCCACCGCCTCGAAGAGGTGGCGCCGCTCGTCAATCGCGTCGTCGAACTCGACCGCGGCAAGGTGGTGTTGGACGATGCGGTGGCTGACCGCCTGTCGGCTGGTGAACAGCATGCCTGCATGGTGGTGCTGCGCGAGATGCACGAACCCATGGCCCGCGCCTTTCTCTCCTGGGGACTGACGGCGAGGGGCGACCTCACCTTCACCGGCCAGGTTCCCGCAGCCGAGAGCTTCCGCTTCCTCTCCATGCTCTCGCGCTATGCCGGCCTTGTCGAAAAATTTTCCATGGACGTGGAAAGCCACCGGCGGAAAGGACACTGACCCATGCAGCCCTGCACAAGACGCGTGTTCATTGGCTTCGTGCCCTTCACCGCGCTCACCCTCTCCGGCTGCATGAAGCAGGCCGAAGGCGCCGAAGATATCCACTACAGCCGCGAAAGCTGCACCATGTGCGGCATGATCATTTCCGACCCGCATTTCGCCACGGAAATCCGCAGCGCCAAGGACAAGGCGCTGGTGAAATTCGATGATTTCGGCTGCGCCGCGCAATGGCTCAAGTCCGCCAAGTGGGAGGACGCCGACATTGCCGAATTCTGGGTGATGAATTCCGATGACGGCACCACCTGGCTTGATGCCCGCAAGGCGAGTTTCACCTCGGGCGCCATCACGCCCATGGATTATGGCTACGCCGCGGTGACCGACGCCCGCAGTGGTGCCGTGACATTTGAGGAGGCGCGCAAGGCCGTGCTCTCCAAGGGCCTTTCCAGCCGTTGCCTTGAACCGGACGTGAGCAAGACATGAGCCATCCCTCGGGACTACGCGTGGCCGCGCGGCTGGAGGTGCAGGAATCCCTGCGCGCCCGCTGGTTCTTCCTCTATGCCGCAGTCTTCTTCGGCCTCATGCTGCTGCTGGCCTTCACCGGAATTTCGGAATCGCGCGTGCTCGGCTTCACGGGGCTTTCGCGGCTGCTCGTCACTTACATCCAGATCACCATGGCGGTGTTGCCGCTCTTCATTTTGGTGACGACCGCGCGTTCGCTGGTGGGGGACCGGGAAGTGGGCAACCTCGAATACATGCTCGCCTTCCCCATGCGGCTTGGCCACTGGTACTGGGGCAAGTTCCTGGGCCGGCTGATCCTCATTGTCGTGCCCGTGCTGGCGGCTCTCGCTTTCGCCGTCGTCTATGGTGAACTGCGCGGCCATGATGTGCCGTGGATGCAGGTTTCGCTCTATGCAGGCCTCGTCTGCGCGCTGGCCGCCTGTTTCCTCGGTCTCGGATTTTTTCTCTCCAGCCTGGCGCGTTCGACGGAAGTCTCGCTCGGCTCGTCGCTGGTGATCTGGCTCCTGCTGGTGGCGCTGCTGGACCTGTTGCTGCTCTCGATCCTCATCCGCTCGCAGTTCGACCCCGCCTTCATTGTCGGCATCGCACTGGCCAATCCGCTGCAGACTTTCCGCACCGCCAGCATGATCCTGTTCGACCCGCAGCTCATCCTGCTGGGGCCTGCCTCCTACATCATCCTCGACCGCTTTGGCGTGCCGGGATACGTCGTCTGGGCCCTTGTCTATCCGTCAGTGCTGGGAGTCGTCGCGGCGGCTGCTGGCTTCTGGCGCTTCCGCTCAACCGATCTCGTCTGACCTCAGGCGGCGGGCAATAGGCCGGAAAGCCAGCGCAACGTATCCGCATCATCCCACGTGGCTTCGCCTGTGACGGACCAGCGCATGAGCCCTGCCGCATCGACGACCAGCGTGGCGGGTAGTCCCGGTCCCACATTCACGGCTTGCAGGTTCGCCGTATCGCCTGCGAGCAGGGGCAGGTTGGTGAGGCCAAGCTCTGCGTAAAATTCCGTCACGGCTTCAAGGCCGCGCCGGTCGAAGGAGAGCGGCAAGACAACCGCAGGCTTTCCCGCGAGAGCCGCA
The DNA here is from genome assembly GCA_937868035.1 of uncultured Alphaproteobacteria bacterium. GTDB lineage: Bacteria > Pseudomonadota > Alphaproteobacteria > Rhizobiales > Aestuariivirgaceae > Aestuariivirga. The sequence continues at coordinate 5,487 of CALMLK010000442.1, read as the reverse complement.
GCGAGCCGCGACAGGCTCGGCATTTCCCGCCGGCACGGCAGGCACCAACTGGCCCACAGGTTGAGGATCACCAGACGGCCACGGAAATTTGTGAGGTGCACAGGCCCGTCAGGGCCCGTCATCGCAATGCCGTCAAGGGACTTTGGCGTGGCATGGGTGATGGCGAGAACCGCCGCGGAGAGTGCATCTTCCGCCCGCGCAACGGCACGTCCTCCGACAGCCGCAAGACCGCCCGCGACGAGGGCCCTGCGCGTCAGCTTCACGGTGCTGCCGGAATGGCCTTCACGGCGGCCTGTACCGCTGCCGTCATCTCGGCGGTGGCGATGCCATAGGGAAACCGCTTCAACAGCGCCCCGTTAGCACCCACCATGGCGATCGAGGCCGTGTGATCAACCGTGTAGAGCAGCGGATCATCGCCGCCCGGCTTCTGGATCTCGTATTGCGCCTTGTGGGCCTTGACCATGGCATCGGTGTAGGGCGCAGGCCCGCGAAGTGCAACAATCCGCGCATCGAAACTCTTCACATATTCACGCATGACGGCGGAGGTGTCGCGTGCCGGATCGACGGTGACAAAGATGGGCTGCACCTTCTTCGCGTCATCGCCCATAGCTTTCATCACATCCGCCATCTGCACAAGACTGGTGGGGCAAATGTCCGGGCAGTGCGTGTAGCCGAAATAGAGAAGCGAGACCTTGCCCAGCATGATGTCGTCATCCACCACATTGCCGGTGGCGGCGTCCTCCATCATGAAGCGGCGGGAAGGTTGCTCCGTGGCCTCCTGGGCAAAGGCGGAAGGAACGGCCGCAAGCACGGCACAGGCCACGAGCATGTGGCGGCGGGAAATCGGGGCGTTCATCATGGGATCGTTCTAGGTCGCCAGCTTGGTTCCGCCCTTGACTTTGGTCAGGGGCAGGGGAGCCTTCAGAGCATATCCGGATGCGACGGAGAGACACCATGCTTGCGCTGATCCTGCCCCTCGCCCTCGCCTTCCTGATGTTTACCGTCGGCCTGCAGCTTGCGGTGGCGGATCTTTTCGCAACGGCACGCGCACCCCGCGCCCTGTTGGCGGGGTTGTGTGTGCAGATGCTGGTCTTGCCGGCGCTGGCCTGGATTCTGATCCGTCTTCTTCACCTTCCGCCCGACATCGCCCTTGGCCTCATGATCATCGCCATCTGCCCTGGCGGCATTACCTCAAACTATGTGAGCCTTCTGGCGGGTGCCGATGTGGCCCTCTCCACCACCATGACGCTGGTGACAAGCCTCGCCGCGAGCTTGACCATTCCGGCCCTGCTGGGTCTGAGCGGTATCGAGATCGGCACCACCAGCCTGTTGCGCATGGCACTGGTGATGACGGCTGTTACGGCCGTGCCACTGGCCGCCGGAATGCTGGTGCGGCGTTCCAAGGAAGCGCGCGCAAACACAATTGCAGCGGCATTCGACCGTCCGGCCAAACTGGTCTTTGCCGGAATCGTCCTCGCGACCTTCTGGCAGAATCGCGAGGCGCTGCTGGTGCACGCGGGCGAAACCGGACCTGCCGTCGTGATGCTCAACGTGAGTGCGGTGCTGCTCGCACTTTCGACCCGCCTTATGCGTGGCGTGTCGCGTGCCCAGGCCTTGGCGATTGCCGTGGAGACGGGACTGCAGAACGCCGCCATCGCGATCTTCATCTGCACCTCGCTTCTGGGCCGCGCCGAATTGGCCGTTCCGGCATTGATCTATGCCGTTGTCATGAACCTGACCGCGCTGGCGCTGGTGGCCAGCAACCGTGCGCAACGTCAGTTGCAGGATGGCGGCATCGCCGCCTGACCTAACGCAGCACCTCGAAGCCCTTGCCCAGAGCCTTGCGGCCCTCATCGGCCGGCGTTGCCCCGGCGGCCGACAGGTCTTCGATGATCGGGCAATGCGGCCGCGCATCGCCATGGCAATGCTCGGCCAGGTGACGGAGCGCCCGCGTCATCTCCTGCAGCGCCCGCATCTTCGCCTCCAGTTCAACGATGTGCGCCAGGGCCACGGCCTTCACGTCACTGCTCGCCCGCGACCTGTCGCGCCACAGCTTCATCAACTGCCCCATTTGCGCGGTGCTGAAGCCGAGGTCACGTGCCCGGCGGATGAATCGGAGATCGTGAACATCGCCGTCCCCATAGACCCGGTAACCGGCACCGCTGCGCAGGGCAGGCCTGATCAGTCCCGTCTGTTCATAGTGGCGGATCATCTTCGCTGACACGCCCGTCGCCGCCGATGCTTCACCGATGTTCATGGGGAAAGTCTCCGCTGGGGTTTCAATTCAATGATGATGCGCGCGAACCGCGGCATGGCCTTGCCCGCGGCCGATCATCCACAGATTGACCGGATATGCCGCCACAAAGGCCACCGCGAGGGCAAGCGCCATGCTGAGCCAGAACAGGCTATCGAAAGGACCTGCCGCCATTGCACCGGGAATGACCATCATCACGGCGTTGTCGACAATCTCCATGATGGAAATGGAGACGAAGTCCGCCGCCAGCGCCACCGCAAGGGCCTGGCGCAACACCATGCCGCTACGCAGCAGCGGCAGCATGGTCAGTCCGAAGCCGCTGATGAAGGCCAGGATGACGGCCAGGCCGACTGTTGTCCACGCGCCAAGGCCGAGGGCCGTCCCGATGGCCATGCCGGCGATCTCGCCGATGGCACAACCTGTCATGCAATGCAGCGTGGCCTGGAAGGCAAGGCGAGCGAGGGAGCCGGAAGTGTCGTGTTTCATGAACGTTCTCCACCTGAATGTGGCCCGGAAAATGCCGGGGTGAACAGCCTTATGGTGCTTCCCACGCTGGGAAGGTCAAGGAAATATTTCGGACGCCACGACCCCATCTTTCACAACTGCGGCGTTTAATGGCGGCATTGGTACACGGGGAGTTGGTTGAAATATGTGGTTCACGGCCTATAAGATGGCCGGACGGTGAATTCCGTCCACGCCCCAACAGCGAGAACGACGTGCTGAAGAACAACGAGACCCGGAAGGACGTGCACAACTCCGATGTGCCCGTGGTCTGCCGTGCTTGTGAGGCCCGTCATCGCGGCATCTGCGGCGCGCTCTCGCCGGAACAGCTGGTGGAACTGAGCAAGCATACAACCAAGCAGATTTTTTCGTCCGAGAGCGAAATCGCCCCCGAGGGCCAGGACATTCCCCGCCAGGCCAATATTTTGAGTGGCGTCGTCAAGCTCAGCAAGCTCACCGCCGACGGCCGCCAGCAGATCGTGGGCCTCCAGTTCGCGCCCGATTTCATGGGCCGCCCCTTTGCGCGGCAGAGCGACGTGACGGTGGAAGCGGCGACCGACGTGAAGGTCTGCTCCTTCCCTGCGGGAACGCTGGAAACGCTGGTCCGCGCCTCACCCGACCTGGAACGCCGCCTGCACGAGCAGACCCTCAAGGAACTGGACGAGGCGCGCAACTGGATGCTCACCCTCGGCCGCAAGACCGCATCGGAAAAAGTGGCGAGCTTCCTTTACCTCATCGCCACCCATGCCGATCCGGAACTGGATTCCAACGAGGGCGGCGTGAGTTTCGACATTCCCCTGAAGCGCTCGGACATCGCCGACTTCCTCGGCCTCACCATCGAGACGGTGAGTCGCCAGCTGACCAAGCTGCGCCATGCCGGGGTGATCAACATCCACAACAACCGCACGGTGGAAGTACCGGAGCTCAATCGTCTCCGCCAGATGACCGAGCAGGACAACGCCTGAGCGTTACACGGCCTTCGAGTATTGCCGCGGCGCCAACGCCAGCCAGGCATCGAAACGGGCGGCAATGATGCGCGCGAATGGCCAAGCCTCCGGCGTGATCTTGAACAGCCCGTCGGCAATCTCGCACAAGCCGTCCTGGTCCTCGCGCGCAAGTCGTTTGGCCAAGGCGATGATCTCGTTCGCTGGCGCGCCGAACTGGGCACTCACGTCGGTCAGGCTGAAGGCATAATCGCACATCAGCCGTTCGATCACCCAGCCGCGCAGCTTGTCATCACTGGTGAGGCTGATGCCGCGCGACAGCGCGAGGCCACCCGCATTCACCTTTGCCATGTATTGCCCGGTCGCGGATTCGTTCTGCACATAGCCATCGGCGAAACGGCCGATGGAGGACGGACCGAGCGGCAGCAGGATATCCGCCTGGTCGTCGGTGTAGCCCTGGAAATTGCGGTTGAGGTGCCCTTCATGGGCGGCGATGGCCAGACTGTCCGTCGGCAGGGCGAAATGGTCGATGCCCAGTGCCTCGTAACCGGCAGCGCGGATCATGTCGGCGGCCATGCGGGCCTGGGCAAAGCGCTGCCGGGAATCCGGCAGGTCCTCGTCGCGGATCATCTTCTGGTGCGGCTTGATCCACGGCACGTGGGCATAGCCGAACAGCGCGATGCGGTCCGGGGCAATCTCGATCACCTGCGCGATCGTCTTCTGCAGCCGCTCCATGGTCTGCAAGGGCAGGCCGTAGAGTGCGTCGATGTTGATGGACTTCACACCGGCCGCGCGGAGCGCTTCCACCAGTCCCCGCGTGATGTCGTAGCCTTGCGGGCGGTTGATGGCGGCCTGCACTTCGGGGTCGAAATCCTGCACGCCGATCGAGGCGCGCGTCAGCCCGAAGTCCATGTATCCGGCAATGCTGCCTTCGCGGATGTCCGAGGGATCAAGCTCGAGGCTGATTTCGGTGTCGCCGTCGATGATGAAAGCACCGTCCAGCGCCTCGCGCATGCGTTTCAGGTCGTCCGGCTGAAGCAGGCTCGGACTGCCGCCCCCGAGATGCAGCCGCGAAAGCCGTGGCTTTCGCGTCAGCAGCTGCTGCCAGATCCCGATTTCGGCAATGAGCGCGGTGACGTAAGTGCGCACCGGGTCATAGCGCAGCGTCTGCTTGGTATGGCAGCCGCAAAACCAGCACAGGCGGTCGCAATAGGGAATGTGGATATAGGCGGACACCGCAGGCGCGGCATCGACGGCGGCCACGAAGGCATCCCGCTGCGCCGCCCCGCCACCCGGCTGGAAATGATTCGCCGGAGGATAACTGGTGTAGCGCGGCAAGCTCTCGGGAAATTTCGCGAGGATGGCGTCCGGGTTGAAGACTTTTTTCATGCGGCGTGCTTCTCCACCAGCGGCAGCACGTGCTCGCGTTCAAAGGCCACGTGGCGGCGCAGGCTTTCAAAGAAGCCGCGCAACATCCACGCGAGTGATTCGACGTTGCACCGCTCCCGGTCGGTGACGAACTGCCGCAGAGAAACACACAGATCTCCGGCAAATTCCTCGTCTCCGAGGTGTTCGAAACGCAGCCTCTCGAGGGTCGCCAGCAGTTCCGGCGTCATGTCGGGGGTGGCGACGAGGAGGGGATAGACAGTCTGCTCCTCGAACTCATGGGCCCGCTTGACCAGCGGCACGATGTTCTGCGCCATGAGCAGGCAGTCACGATCATTGACGCCATCAGGCAGCAAATCCGCCATTGTTTCCAAGCGGTCGCAGAAGCGCGCCTGTTCACGC
>CALMLK010000441.1 GCA_937868035.1 uncultured Alphaproteobacteria bacterium | reverse complement strand
GCAAAAGCCCTAGATTTGCACCATGACCGAATCTGAATCCCCACAATTGGAAGGCACGGAGCTCATCCGGGATTTCTGCACCCGTCTGCCCGGCAAGCCCGGCGTCTACCGGATGTATGATGCCAAGGGGAACGTGCTCTACGTGGGCAAGGCGCGGAACCTGAAGAACCGCGTGTCGAACTATGCCCGGGGCGTGGGCCACAACAATCGCATCGCGTTGATGATTTCGCTCACGGCGCACATGGAGTTCGTGACCACGGCGAGCGAGGCCGAGGCGCTGCTGCTCGAGTCAAACCTGATCAAGAAGCTGAAGCCGCGCTTCAACGTCATCCTGCGCGACGACAAGAGCTTCCCCTACATCCTCATCGCCAAGGACCATCCCGTGCCGCAACTGGCGAAACATAGGGGTGCTCGCAACCGCAAGGGCAGCTATTTCGGCCCCTTCGCCTCCGCCAATGCGGTGAACCAGGCGATCAACACTCTGCAGAAGGCCTTCCTCATCCGCACCTGTTCGGATGCGACCTACGAGAACCGCACGCGGCCCTGTCTGCTTTACCAGATCAAGCGCTGTTCCGCGCCTTGCGTGAGCTTCGTGACGCCGGAGGACTACGCCGGCCTTGTGGCACAGGCGGAGACGTTTCTTTCACGGGGCGGCGGGCCGGTGAAGGCGGAGCTTGCGCAGAAGATGGAAGAGGCCTCCAACCTCCTCGATTTCGAGACTGCCGCGCGCTACCGCGACCGTATCCAGGCCATGAGCTTCGTCACCCAGAGCCAAGGCATCAATCCGCAAGGGGTGGACGAGGCAGACGTCTTCGCCCTCGCCCAGGAAGGCGGCCAGACCTGTGTGCAGGTGTTCTTCTTCCGCACCGGCCAGAACTGGGGCAACCGCGCCTATTTTCCGCGCACCGACAGATATGCCAGTGAGAGCGAAATTCTCGCCGCCTTCCTCGGCCAGTTTTACGACGACAAGCCGCTGCCGCCGCTCATTCTCCTGTCCCACGACGTTGAGGAGCGCGAACTGCTGGAAGAAGCCTTCTGCACCCACGCCGGTCACAAGGTGGAAATCCTCGTGCCCCAGCGCGGCGAGAAGAAAATGCTGGTGGATCACGCCGTCACCAATGCCCGCGAGGCCAATGGCCGGAAGTTGGCGGAAACATCCTCGCAAGCAAAACTGCTGGCGGGTGTGGCCGCTGCCTTCGGGTTGGACGCGCCGCCGCGCCGGATCGAGGTCTACGACAACTCGCACATCCAGGGTGCGGAAGCGGTGGGCGGCATGATCGTTGCCGGCACGGATGGCTTCATGAAATCGCAATACCGCAAGTTCAACATCAAGCAGCCGGAGGTGGCCGGAGACGATTTCGGCATGATGCGCGAGGTCCTGACGCGCCGCTTCTCGCGCCTGCTGCGCGAGACGGGCGAGGGCGTGGAGGCACCAGAAAGCGAGACGCCCCTCTGGCCCGACCTGGTGCTGATCGACGGCGGCCAGGGCCAGCTATCCGCCGCCCGTGCCGTGCTGGAGGAGCTTGGCATCCACAACGTGCCGCTCGCCGGCATCGCCAAGGGGCCGGACCGGGATGCCGGCCGGGAACATTTCTACCAGGAGGGTAAAGCAAGCTTTATGCTCGAGGCCCGCGATCCGGTGCTCTACTACGTGCAACGTCTGCGCGACGAGGCCCACCGTTTTGCCATCGGAACGCACCGCGCCCGGCGTTCGCGCGCCATCGGCATCAATCCGCTGGATGAAATTCCGGGCATTGGTCCCACGCGCAAGAAGGCCTTGCTCCAAAGCTTTGGATCGGCGAAAGCAGTTGGTAAGGCAAATGTGGCTGATTTGGCGGCAGTGGACGGGGTGAGCAGGCAACTGGCCCAGGCAATCTTCGACCACTTCCATCCGGACTCCAAATAGGAGGCAGCCCATGAGCGGAGCAGCAATGAACGTGAAGGCAAATCAGGGTCCCGCGGTGTCCAAGGTCTGGAATGTTCCCAACGTTTTGACCTATGGCCGGATCGTGGCCGTGCCCCTGGTGGCGGCCCTGTTGCTGTGGAACGACAGGGCAGAGGCAATCACCGGACTGGGCGTCATGAGCGCCCGCTGGATCGCCCTTGGCATCTACGTCGTCGCCGCCATCACCGACTTCTTCGACGGGTATCTGGCGCGCCGCTGGCAGCAGCAATCCTCGCTGGGCCGCATGCTCGATCCGATCGCCGACAAGGTGCTGGTGGCCGTCATCCTGCTCGTCCTCTGCGGCGACCAGATTCTGCGCGGCGGCCATGTCTGGGCCGCCATCATCATCCTCGCCCGCGAAGTGCTCGTATCGGGCCTGCGGGAATACCTGGGGCAGCTTTCGGTATCTGTCCCCGTCACCCAGATCGCAAAGTGGAAGACTACGGTGCAACTGGTCGCCATCGGCTTCCTGATCGCCGGTCCTGCCGGAGATGAAATCATCCCCGGCGTCACGGTGATCGGCATCGCCGGCCTGTGGATCGCGGCGGCCCTCACGCTTTACACCGGTTATGACTATTTCCGTGCCGGCTTGCGGCACGTCGTGGACAACGAATGAAGGTTCTCTATTTCGCCCGCTTCCGGCAACTCGTAGGGCGCGGATCCGACGACATTTCACCACCCGCGGATGTGAAGACCGTGGGCGACCTGCTGGCCTATCTGGTCCGCACCGACAACGGCTGTGCCGCCGCCTTCACCGACGAGAAGATCATCCGCGCCGCCGTGGACCAATCGCACGTGAAGTTGGACCATCCCATCGCAGGAGCCCGTGAAGTGGCCTTTTTCCCGCCGGTGACGGGGGGCTGATGCGCCTGAACGTCTATCTCCAGCAGGCGGGCGTGGGTTCGCGCCGCGAAGCCGAACGCATGGTCGAGCAAGGCCGCGTGAAGGTGAACGGCAAGGTCGCAGCCCCCACGGTTCCAGTGGAAGAGGGCGACCGCGTGGAACTGGACGGCAAGGTGCTGTCGCCCGCCACCCGTGGCCTGCCGCGCCTGTTCCTGCTCTACAAGCCGTTGGACGTCCTCGTGACCGCCTTCGACAAGGAAGGCCGTCCCACGATCTACGATCTACCCGCCCTCAAGCCGCCGTCCTGGGACAAGTCTAAGCCTCGCGTCATTTACGTGGGTCGCCTCGACGTGAACTCGGAAGGCCTCCTGGTGCTCTCGTCCGATGGACCGCTGGCGCAAACCATGATGTCGCCCGCCACCGCCTTGCCGCGTATCTACCGCGTGCGCGTCCACGGCCGGCTCACTGAGCGGCAGGTGGAAATGTTCCGCCGCGGCGTCACCGTGGAAGGCGAACGTTACCGCAGCGTCGACGTCACCGAGGAGAGTGGCCACACCGGCCGCACCAACACCTGGTACCGGGTGGTCCTGACCGAAGGCAAGAACCGCGAAATCCGCCGCCTCTTCGAGCATTTCAATTGCGTGGTGAACCGCCTCATCCGCGTGCAGTATGGTCCATTCCACCTGGGCAAGCTGGAGCGCGGGCAGATCACCGAAGTGCCGGGTACGGAAGTGAAGCGCTTCATGAAGGAACTGGCCGCAGCCCCGGTGAGGATCAAGGCGTGAAGGACTTCTTCTTCCGCCACCAGCCGCCGATGCATGTGCAGTCCGCGCTGCTGGCGGGAGCAGGGGCATCCGTGGCGCTGCTGGCCTTGGGCGCACTTGGCCTCTGGACCGGCGGCCTGTGGCTGATGGCCCCGTTCGGAGCTTCTTCGGTTCTTCTGTTTGCAGCTCCCTCCGCCGTGCTGTCGCAACCGGCAAACGTCGTCGGCGGGCATGTGGTGGCGGCGCTGATTTCCCTGGTGCTCGTCGCCATCGCCCCTGGTCACATGTGGCTGGCCGCAGCGGCAGCAGGGCTGACGATCTCTGCCATGGTGCTGTTCCGCATCGTCCATCCGCCCGCCGGAGCTACAGCTCTGGTGGCCTATCTCACCCACGCGCCGTGGACGTTCTTCTTCGTGCCGGTGCTTGCCGGAAGCGTGCTGATCGTGGCCATCGCCTGGGCCTGGCACCGCTTGGTGGGCGGAAGCTATCCGCTTGCCGCACCGCCGTAGTGAATGACGGCGGCCTGTCCTGCCGGTGACAGCGCATAGATTCCCCGATCGACCTTTTCAAACCAGCCATAGACATTGTCGCGGAAGATGCCGGCGGCGCGATCAACCGCCGTCGCTGCCTTCACGTCGCGGATGCGCGCCGGTCCCTGCACCGCGAGATGGCCAGCACAGCGCAAGGCGTCCTGCCGGTACGCCGTCATCAACGGAGTCCGCGTGCTGCCGCCCATGTTGGGATCGCCACTGCGGGCGTTGAACTCCTTGAGCAGCAATTCCCGCTTCTTGCTGTTGGCGCGCGGCGCGTAAGGGACCGGATCAGCCAGCACCTCGAGCGATCCCGCCGATGTGACCACGATGAGCCCCACGCCCAACCGCCGGCACAACTTCAGCGCCGATGCCCCGACGCCTCGTCTCGGCCGCGCCACGGCAATGTAGACATGATCGGAAACAGTGAGGCGCTCCATCGCCTGATACAAGAGCTTGAGGGTCAGCGCCGCCTTCAGTTCCACGATGACAGGCGTCTCATCCCCGCGCACCGCCATCACATCGCAGCCCCGCACCTCCGCCTTCACCACATACCCCTGCGCCTCCAGGTGACGCTTCACGGGAAGATAAAGATCAGTCTCGGCCATGCCGGCAATATTAGGCGATTCGCGTGGCTACCGGAGACCGGAAACCACGCCGAGCTTGGGGATGGTCGATCCCGCCTGTGATTTCAGCCAGCACTGGGTCTTCTTGGCGATGAAGGTGAAGGCGCGGCACTTCGGGTCTTCATCGCAGCGGCGGACACAAGTCTACATCGTACCGCCAT
>CALMLK010000440.1 GCA_937868035.1 uncultured Alphaproteobacteria bacterium | reverse complement strand
CTCCCAGATCTACGTGCGTGGCAGCAACAGCACGATGGTGCAGCTGTCCAGCCTCGTCACCTACAAGGAGAGCGTGGCGCCGCGTGAACTGCGCCGCTTCAACCAGCTGCGTGCCGTCACCATCGAGGGCAACCTCGCGCCCGGCTTCGCGCTGGGCGAGGCCATCGCGAAGGTGACGTCCGCGGCCAACGACGTGCTGCCGGACAATGTGGTGAGCGACCTCACCGGGCAATCGCGCGAATTCCGCGATTCCAGTTCCAACATTGCCTTCATCTTCCTGCTGGCCCTCGCCTTCATCTATCTTGTGCTGTCGGCGCAGTTCGAAAGTTTCCGCGATCCCATCATGATCATGCTGAGCGTGCCGCTCTCGCTCACAGGGGCGCTTGCAGCACTGTGGTGGAGCGGCGGCACCCTCAATGTCTATTCGCAGATCGGGCTGGTGACGCTCATCGGCCTCATCACCAAGCACGGCATCCTCATCGTGGAATTTGGCAACCGCCTGCAGGAAGAAGGGCTCGACCGCCGCAAGGCCGTTGTCGAGGCGGCCGTCCTGCGCCTGCGTCCGATCCTGATGACAACGGCGGCCATGGTGCTGGGTGCCGTGCCGCTGGTGCTGGCGACAGGGGCTGGTGCGGAAAGCCGCATGCAGATCGGCTGGGTGATCGTGGGCGGCATGAGTGTGGGCACGCTCCTGACGCTCTTCGTGGTGCCTTGCGTCTATGCCATCATGGGGCGGCGCCACGTGTCAGCCGCAGCGCCCACCGCCGATGCACCATTGCCCCCTGCCGCCGCGAAGGACGAGCCGCTCAAGATTGCGGCGGAGTGATCCACCATAACAAAAAGGGCGCCGGAAACCGGCGCCCTTTGATATCAATTGCAAGGACCGCGATTATGCGGCTTCGTCGGCGGCTTCGTCTTCCGCCTTTTCGCCGGTTGCCGCGCCACGCTTGGCGTTGCGGGCGAGATAGTCTTCCAGTTCCTTCACGCACTGGTCTTCATCGACCTTGCGCACCGCCGCGAGTTCGCGGGCGAAGCGGGCGAGAGCCTGCTCGAAGAGCTGGCGTTCGGAATAGGACTGCTCGGGCTGGCGCTCGGAGCGGTAGAGATCGCGGATCACCTCGGCGACGGCGATCATGTCACCGGAGTTGATCTTTGCATCATATTCCTGGGCGCGGCGCGACCACATGGTGCGCTTGATGCGGGCGCGGCCACGAATGACCTTCATCGCCGTCTCGATCATCACGCGGTCGGCGAGGTGGCGCATGCCCTTCTGCTCGGCGCGGTTGGTGGGAACCTTGAGGCGCAGCTTCTCCTTCTCGAAATCCACGATGTAGAGTTCGAGCTTCACGCCGGCAATTTCCTGCTCCTCGACATTGGTGATGCGGCCCACGCCGTGTGCGGGATAGACCACCAGTTCGCCCACCTTGAAGATCTGCTTCTTGGGCGCAGGGGCCGCGGCAGGCTTGGCCGGAGCCGCAGCCACAGGCTTATGGGCGGCAACGGGAGCCGCAACGGGCTTGGCTGCAGCGGGCTTTGCCGCGGGCGCGGGCTTGGCCGCAACCGGTTTCACCGCAACCTTGGAGGCGGGTTTGACGGCGGCCTTCGGCGCCACCTTCACGGCGGCCTTGGGCGCGGGCTTCACAACAGCTTTCGGCTTGGCCTTGGCCTTCACCGCAGCCTTCGCGACCGGCTTGTGCGCGGCCTTCGCGACCGGCTTAGCCTTTGTCTTCACTGCCGTTTTCTTTTTCGTGACCATTTCTGCCTGACCCTTTGCTATTCTTGGCGGTTCCGCCCCTGGCAGGGCGGAAAACCGCAATTCCGTGGAACGGGCGCAAAAAAATCCGAGCTCCCCGCCCGGATGTTCCTGCTTCATTCCCCATTTTGGCTACATGGGGACCCTATAGCATAATTTTAAGGGAAATTAAAGCCAGAGTGCTCCGTGTACGGCGCAATTCTGACCTTCGCCCGGCAACATGGTTAATGCCGGTTCAGCGGTGTGGTGCAATTCGGCGCGTTGAGCGCTCAGTCGCCCGTGCCGGGGTTGGGCGAGAACAACGCCAGCTTGCCGGGCTTGCCATCCTGCTCCTTGGCGTCGGCAGGCGGATCGCGCTTCACGGTGATGTTCGGCCATTTGGTGGCGTACTCGGTGTTCAGCTTCAGCCACTTTTCGAGGCCTGGCTCGGTGTCGGGCTTGATCGCCTCGGCGGGGCATTCAGGCTCGCACACGCCGCAATCGATGCATTCGTCGGGGTGGATCACCAGCATGTTCTCACCCTCGTAGAAGCAGTCCACCGGGCAGACTTCCACGCAGTCCATGTACTTGCACTTGATGCAGTTCTCGACGACAATATAGGTCATAAGCTCGGCCTGACAGTAGCTGACGATTTTTCCGGCGCCGCTCTAGCAGACAGGGGGCGGTGTTGCATCCTGTTTTTGCGCCGCACCCTCATGCGCGGGCTCGCTGACTGTCTCATAAAGCAGGCGTGCCGCCGCTGGCGGTCCCCGGCGCTCGGCCTCGCCCACAACCCTGACGGCAGACACGTGGCCATGCACCGCAATGGTGAGCACGTCATTGACCCTGATGGCGTGGCTTCCCTTCAGCACCCGTACGCGGTTCACCCGCACGCCGCCTCCTTCCACCAGCGTTTGCGCATCGGAACGGTGCTTCACGAAGCGGGCATAGACCAACCACTTGTCGAGGCGCTGGCTCAGGTCTTTTCCTTCTCGAACTGGGCTTTCAACGCTCCCAGAACGGCGAAGGGCGAATTTGGATCCGCCGGACGCTCGGGACGGCGCGGCCGCTGATCGCGCTCGGGGCGATTGCGCTCGCGGTCGTCGCGCTTGCGGTCGGGCTTGCCGCCACGGCCATCGCTGCGCCCTTCACCCCGGTTGGGGCGATCCCCACGCTCGCCCTGGCCGGGCTTGCCGTGATGGCGCTTGCCACCCTCGCGTTCGAGACGACGCTCGGACGGGCGGTCAGCTTGGCGATCGGGCCGGCGTTCGGGCTTGTGACGCTGCGGACGGAAGGGTCCCATGTCCTTCGGCCACCAGACATTGGTTTCCACCAGGTCCTGCGCTGGGGCTTCCGCAACAGGCGCTGCGGCTGGCTCGTCTCCGGATGTGGTTGCTTCCGTCGCGGGAGGCTCACTTGCAGCCGCTTCCGCAACCGGTTCTGTTGCGACCTCGGGTTCAGCTCCTGTTTCAACCGGTTCCGATTCCGCTGGCGTGGCTGCGGCCTCTTCCACGGGCGCGTCCTCGGCTGCGGGAGCCAAGGCTGCTGGCGCAGCGTGTCCCTTCGCACCTGGCGCCACCGGTTTTGGCAGCATGCGGGTTTGCGAACGGAAGCCCAGGCTCAGCAGGATGGCATCGAACTCTTCGCCGGAACATCCGACGAGTGACATCATATCCGGCACCACCGTGAAGCCGCCGCCTTCAATGGCGCCTTGCGGACGCTGGTCCTCCGGGAAGCGCGGCTTCCAGAAGACGCGCTCGCGGATCAGGTCGGAGAGACGTTCCAGCATGTCCACGCGCACGGCGCGGCTGCCGCAAACGCGATAGCCACACATGCGGTAGAACCCTTCGGGCTTCGTGGGGTCCACCGCCGTGGAGGTGAGGCCGTTGGCGGGGGCTGCGGGCACGTCGCCCGAAACCGCGCCGGATTTCTGCTGTTCGAGCCACCAGAGGACAAGGCGCGCATCCGTTGCAGCAGGCTTCAGCAATACGGGCAAGAACAGGGTGAAGGCACCAAAGCGCACGCCCAGTGCGCGCAGCTTGGCGCGGTCGTCCTGACTCAACTGTTTCACGTCCTCGCTCACGCCATCGCGCGAGAGCACACCGAAATTCTCAGCAAGACGATAGGCGATGCCGCGCGTCATGCCGTCGAGGCCTTCAGCCTCCTCCAGCTTCATGAGCGGGCCAATGAGGGCGGCGAGGTGACGTTCGGTGAATTTCTGCAGACGCTCGCGCACCTGCTCGCGGTCCGCCGGAGCCAGCACATCATCGGCGATCACTTCAGCGCGCGGACGGAAGCGGGCATCGGCCGCCGCGAGGCGGCCAACGGCGTGGCCCTGCCATTCGATCAGGCCGAGGCGCGACAGCTTCAATTCCGTATCGGCCGTCACCGCAAGGGATTTGGCACGGGCGGTGACTTCGGCTGCAAGGGCCTGTACAGCGGCTGTCTTGAGCAGGCTTGTTCCGCTGCTGGCGACAGCAGGGTCGGGAATAAAACTCAGCCCTGCAATGCGTCCGACTGCTTCGCCTTCAACCGCGATTACGCCATCTTCTTCTACGCTCGACATCAAACCTTCCTTTTTGGCCAGCCGCCGCATCAATACACTGGTTTTGCGGTCAATGAAACGATGTGTGAGGCGTTCGTGCAAGACATCAGAGAGCCGGTCCTCGATCTCCTTGGTGCGGCCCTGCCAATACACGGGCGCCTCCAGCCAGCCCGAACGGTTGGCAATGAAGGTCCAGGTGCGCACATGGGAAATGCGGGTGGAGAGCGTATCGATGCCGCCCTCGGTGTTGTCGCAGTGTGACAATTGCTGGGAAAACCATTCTTCCGGAATGTGTCCCCTGCCCGTTTGCAGGAAAGTGATGACGCGGCCGACGAGGTGGGCGTGCTCGGCGGGCGAGATGTTGCGGTAGTCCGGAATCTGGCAGGCTTCCCAGACGCGCTCCACGTCGGCGGCGGTTGCGACAAGATTGCGCACGCTCTCATCCCGGCAAATCGACTCGAGGGCGTCCACATCAGGGGCATTCTGGGCGCGCGTCAGGCCCTCCTGGCGGGGGAAGTGGCCGAGGCTCTTGCGCAGGGTATCGAGCGAGCGGAAGTCGAGGTCGCGGTTCCGCCATTGCAGCACGCGCACG
>CALMLK010000439.1 GCA_937868035.1 uncultured Alphaproteobacteria bacterium | reverse complement strand
GTGCTCGAAGTCGACGTCGATGTCGGGCGGCTCCTTGCGCTCTTCCGAGATGAAACGCTCGAAGAGGAGATCGATCTGGTTTGGATCAACCGCGGTGATGCCGATCACGTAGCAGACCGTGGAGTTGGCGGCAGAGCCCCGCCCCTGGCAGAGGATGGGCGGATCGAGGCTGCGGGCGAAGCGCACGATGTCATGGACGGTGAGGAAATAGGGCGCGTAATCGAGCTTCTCGATCAACACCAGTTCTTTCGCGATGTTGCTTTTGATCTTGGCGGGAATGCCCTCGGGGTAGCGCTCCCGGGCGCCTTCCCAGGCGAGATGTGCGAGATAGGCCTGCGGATCGAGTCCCGCCGGCACCGGCTCTTCCGGATATTCGTAACGCAGTTCATCGAGCGAGAAGCGGCACGCCTCCGCAACCGTCACGGTGTTGGCAATGGCGTCGGGATAGGCGCGGAAGAGCCGCGCCATTTCATCCGGCGTCTTGAGGTGCCGCTCGGCATTGGCCTGGAGCTTGTAGCCCGCCTCCGCCAGCGTCACCTTCTCGCGGATGCAGGTGAGCACATCCTGCAGGGGCCGCCGGTCGGCATGATGGTAGAGCACGTCGTTGATGGCAAGCAGCGGCACGCCGGCACTGCGCGCCCGCGCGGCACTCTCGGCCAGCCGCGCCGTGTCGCGCCCGTCGAATCGGCAGGACAGCGCCAGATTAAGCGGCGCTGCGACGTGAGCCTTGACCTCGTCCAGCCTTGCCGCGTGGTCCTGCGGCAAGGCGAAGAGCGAGCCCTCGGCAAAATCCCGCACATCTTCCAGCGTGAGCAGGCATTGCCCCTTCTCCGCCCGCCGCTGCCCCAGCGAGAGAAGCCGGCACAGGCGCCCATAGGCCTTGCGGTCCGTGGGCCAGGCAAACAGGTCCAGGCCGTCGCGCATCACCAGCCGCACACCCACCAGGAAACGCAGGCCCGCATCCTTCGCCGCACCATGGGCGCGCACGATTCCCGCGAAGCTGTTGCGGTCGGTGACGGCGAGGGCCGAAAGCCCCAGGTGCTTCGCCTGCAGCACAAGCTCCTCCGCATGCGATCCGCCCTGCAGGAAGGAGAAGTTGGAGGCGCAAGCGAGTTCGGCATAGCGGTTCATGATGCAGCCCTCCCGTGATCCCTCATGCCGATAGTCCGTGCACGAACCATTTGGGCGGCGGGCCTGCATCTTCGCCATAGAGGCCTTCGCGGAAGATCCAGTAGCGCCGCCCCTGCTCGTCCTCGATCATGTAGTAGTCGCGTGGCCGCGTGCCCGTGTCGCCGCGCCACCATTCCGGCGCGATCCGTTCCGGCCCGGCATGGCGCAGGATGCGCCGCGTGACGCGCCGCCAGGTGAGCGACATGGGCGGACCATCGGGCACGGCGGCGATGACGCGCGCGGGCTGCGGCGGCACGAAGATCATCAGCGGCCGCTCCGGCAATCCGCCGCCTGCCGCCGGTGGCAGGGGCGTTCCCAAAGCCTGCGCCTCCTCCGACCGCTCCGGCAGATGGCTTTCGACAGCGGCAAGCTGCGTGATCGCCCGCTCCTGCCGGTTCATCACCCGGTCGTTGAGCTGGGCAAGGCTGCTGGCCGTGTCCTCCTCCATGAAGCCGTATTGCCGCGCCACGGCAGAGCCCGCCTCGCGCACCTCCAGCGTCATGGCATCGATGCCGAAGCCCGCATCCAGCGTCTCCAGCCGGGGCGAGAGCAGGCGGAACAGATGTCCGCCGTCATGCGACGGCACCGTGAGGCCAATGGGCACCTGCACCCGCCCGCCATCACTGCGGAAGAGTTTGAGAATGAGCCGCAAGGCCCCTTCGCCCTTGGCTTCCAGCGCCCGCGCCACCTCGGCGGAAAGGGTGCGCAGCACCGTCACCAACCCTTCATGGGTGATGACCGGCTCCAGGAACCCCCGGTGCGCCATGACGGACGTTTCGGGATTGACTGCATTGAGCGGCTCGGCCCGCTGACCCAGCAGTTCATCGAGGCGGAGCAGCACGTTTTCATGGATGCTTTCGCCCCGGAAGCGCCGCGCCAGGCTCGCCCGCGGCAGGCTGGTGAGGGCACCGATGGTCTTCAGCCCCAGCCGCCGCAGGGTGCGGGCGGCATCGGCATTGATGCGGAGCGCCTCCACCGGCAGGTCCTGCAGGCTGTCCTCGCCCTCGCGCCCATAACGGGCCAGCGCCCAGGCGGCCCCAATGGTGGCGGCAGAGGAAATGCGGGCGGTGAAGCCATAACCCGCCAGCCGCGCCTTCATGCCCGCCATCATGGCGGCCTCCCCGCCGAAGAGGTGGGGAATGCCCGTCACCTCCATGAGGATGCCATCCGGCGCATCGGGGGCGACCCATGGGCTGTAGCGTTCCATCCAGCGGCACAGGCCCAGCAGACTGGCGATGTCCTGTTCCGGCTCATGGGCCTCGCTCAGGAGATCGGGCACGGCGGCGCGCGCATCCGCCAGCCGCTGCCCGCGCATGAGTCCGAATTCCCGCGCCGCCGCATTGACGGCCGCGAGCCGAAGCCCCTTGTTGCCCCGTTCAACCAGCGCGAAGGGCAGGCTGGGTGGCGGCACGGGAGCCCGCCTCTTCCGCCGCGCCCGGATGAAGCGCTCCACCGGAAAGGCCGGGAACCAGAGTGAAACGAGACGGCGCATGATCCTTCTGCCAGTTGAGTGTCCAGGAACCGGGGCGGCCACCCCGGATGCGGGCAAGGGCCACCTGCCAGGCGGGAATTCCGGGGGCGCGGAGATCGGATGCGGCCGGGGGCGAGCGTGATGTTGCAATGCACCATCGACTGAAACTGGCCGTCGAATCCGAACTATTTCGAGTCAATACAATGATGCCGGCAGAGCTTCCGGCCTGTCCCGCCAGAGCCAGCCGCCGGGTCGCCGTCAGATCAGCAGTGTGCACTGCAACATCGCCCAGAACCACTGATAAACAGCCGGATTTCAGTGCTTCTTCCAGGGTCCATAAGAGGGCCACCGGACGCTTCAGGATGAGCGTGAGAAAGCGCGACCGGGGAAGACCGATGGCCGCCACCCCATGCCCGAAGACATGGCCATACTCCCGCTGTTCAGTTTCGAGGCGACACCACAATACGGGGCGTTTCTCCCGCAGGTCTGTCAGGCGCCGAACCGCCAGTGCCAAGGCAAAGCCACAGGCCGCCGGGAAGTCGCCATAGGCGGCAGGCGAGATGTCATGAAGGCCTGTCCCGGCCAATCCCTCGCCCGGCAGGAACCTGTCGAGGTCCGGAAGGCCCAGGGTCCAGGGCACGCTGTCCCGGCGCGCCCCCCGCCGCACGAGAGACGGCCGGACCCCTGCGTCCCCTTGCCGGGCCAGATGCTCCCGCAGGCGGGCGATCAGGGCTTGCGCCTCCTCCCGCTCCGGCAGAACCCGGGCCACGGCAGGCATGGCGGCAGGCTCCCCCGCAGGAGGGGCGGTGAGTGAGGCAGACGCCGGGCGCGAAAACGCCCCCGCCGCCCGAAGGGGCATCGGGTTGATACGCATGACAGGATGTCCAGAATGTTCTGTATTTGTTCTGTCACGCACAACCGCAAGAGTCAAGCCCGCAAATGTGCCTTAATTCTTAATAAGGGAATGAACCCTCATCAATTCAGCATGAACAACGCCGCATTGAGCGCGGTGGCGAAGCTGACCCAGGCGAGATAGGGCACCATGAGGAAGGCGGCGAGTCGGCTTCTGAAGGAATAGGCGAAGATCATCGCCGCAATGGCGATCCACAGGGGAATGATGTCGAGCAGCCCCAGCCCCGGCGAGCGCGCTCCGAAAAACAGGAACGACCAGGCAAGGTTCAAGAGCAGCTGCGCCGCGAAGATGAGCATGGCGCCCCGCGCATTGCCCTTGCGCCAGACCAGCCAGGCCGCAATGCCCATGAGGACATAAAGCGTCGTCCACACCGGCATGAACAGCCATGGCGGCGGCGTCCACGAGGGTTTGGCCAGGGTCGGATACCAGTCCGCCACCGATTGGGCCGTGGCCCACCCGCCCAGCGCGACCACCGCGAGGCACAACACGATGAACCTCAGAAGTTCCAGACAATCCCG
>CALMLK010000438.1 GCA_937868035.1 uncultured Alphaproteobacteria bacterium | reverse complement strand
CATGTCGGCCTGGGTGGCGCCGATGCCCATGGATGATGACGTGTCGATGGCGAAGTTGAATTGCCAGTGCGTCTGGTTCTGGCCCACCGCCGAGACGGCTTCCCCTCTCAACGGCACCGATTTCACGCCTGTCACGGCGAGCAGTGACGTCGGCATCGTGCCGTCGTAAGACACGCGGACAGTCCATTCCATGCCGGAGTGGACGATTTTCACATCGGGCGTCTTGATCTGGTCATAGAGCGCTGGCGTGAGATTGGCCTTCCAGCTTTTCAGCGCCTCGGCCTTTGCATCCGTCTTGATCTTGCCGGCGGACCAATCCGTATGCTCACGGATCAGGGCGGCACCGGCGAGCGCTGCCGCATCGGCGGCAGCCGCATAGGCCGTGTCCTCGTCGTTCTGCCGTACGAAATCCACCGCCACGCCAGCAGCACCCAGCAGTGCCGTTGCGCAGAGAGCCGTGATCACGGCCATGTTGCCTGAAGTGTTCTTGAGAAACCCGCCCACGCCCAATCCCTCTTGGTCTTGCCTCTGCGTATCACTGGTTCGTAAATCCTTCGTCGCCGTCCGTGGTTAATGCGGAAGGACTGGAATTGAACCGGATTGAAGAGTAGTCGAAGCGCCTTGATTAACGGGACAGCGAGTGTGATGCAGGACGTTCACGTCATCGGCGGCGGCATGGCAGGTTCGGAGGCCGCGTGGGCGCTGGCGCAGGCTGGCGTGCCTGTGGTGCTGCACGAGATGCGGCCTGTGGTTGCCACCGATGCCCACAAGACGGATGGCCTCGCCGAGCTCGTCTGTTCCAATTCCTTCCGCAGCGACGACAAGGACCAGAATGCCGTGGGCCTGCTGCATGAGGAAATGCGCATGGCGGGTTCCCTGCTCATGCAGGTGGCGGCGCTGCATCAGGTTCCCGCAGGTGGTGCACTCGCCGTGGACCGCGACGGTTTCTCGGCGGAGGTGACACGCCGCATCGAGGCGCATCCGCTGATCCGGATCGCGCGCGGCGAGGTGGCGGGTCTGCCGCCTTCCGAGTGGGACAAGGTCATCATCGCCACGGGACCCCTCACCTCTCCTGCCTTGGCGGAGGCCGTGCGCGGCCTGACGGGCGAGGCTGACCTTGCCTTCTTCGACGCCATCGCCCCCATCATCCACCGCGAGTCGATCAACATGGATGTGGCCTGGTTCCAGTCCCGCTACGACAAGGTTGGGCCCGGTGGCACGGGCAAGGACTACATCAACTGCCCCATGGACAAGGCGCAATACGAGGCCTTCATCACGGCCTTGAACGAGGGCGACAAGGGCGACTTCAAGGAATGGGAGAAAACCACGCCCTATTTCGACGGCTGCCTGCCGATCGAAGTCATGGCCGAGCGCGGACCGGAGACGCTGCGCTTCGGGCCGATGAAGCCCATGGGCCTCACCAATGCCCATAACCCCACGGTCAAGGCCTATGCGGTGGTGCAACTCCGCCAGGACAATGCGCTGGGCACGCTCTACAACATGGTGGGTTTTCAGACGAAACTGAAATACGCCGAACAGGTGCGCGTGTTCCGGACAATTCCCGGCTTGGAGAATGCGGAGTTTGCGCGGCTCGGCGGCCTGCACCGCAACACCTTCCTCAACTCGCCGAAGGTGCTGGATGGCTTCATGCGGCTCAAAGCTGATCCGCGCCTGCGTTTTGCCGGACAGATCACGGGCGTCGAAGGCTATGTGGAAAGTGCAGCCATGGGCATCATGGCGGGCCGCATGGCTGCGGCCGAACGCCTGGGCAAGTCTTTCACGGTTCCGCCCGCCACCACGGCCCATGGTGCGCTCATCAACCACATCACAGGCGGGCACCTCGTCACCACGGATGGTGCGAAATCTTCGTTCCAGCCCATGAACGTGAACTTCGGGCTGTTTCCTCCGCCTACGGATTATCTGGCGAAGGGCATGAAGCACGCCGAGAAGGGCGTGGCGCGCAAGCGGGCCTACACGGCCCGCGCGCTCAGGGATTTCGCAGACTGGCTTGCACACGGGAGCACCGCATGACCGCCTATGACCCCAACAATATCTTTGCCAAGATCCTGAAGGGCGAGATTCCCTCCCACAAGATTTACGAGGACGACCACACCTATCCCTTCATGGACGTGATGCCGATGGTTGATGGCCATTGCCTCGTCATTCCGAAGCAGGGGTCACGCAATATCCTGGATGCCGATCCCGCCATGTTGGGTCACGTCATGGCCACGGTGCAGAAGGTGGCGCGCGCCGCCGTGAAGGCATTCCGCGCTGAAGGCTGCCAGGTGCGCCAGTATAATGAGCAAGCCGCAGGGCAGACGGTCTTCCACCTGCACTTCCACATCCTGCCGCTCAAGACGGGTGAGACCGTGAAGCCCCATGTGGGCGGGATGGCGGAACAAGCTGTGTTGGCAAAACAGGCCGAGATGATCCGCGCGGTGATCTGAGTTCTCTTGTCAGCCCCGCTCCTTGCGGAGCTTGGCCCAGTAGTCCAGCCGCTTTTTCAATTCCCGCTCGAACCCGCGTTCCACCGGATCGTAGAACCGCTGGCGGGGAATGGCATCGGGGAAATAGTTCTGTCCTGAGAAGGCGTCGGGCTCGTCGTGGTCGTAGCGATAACCCGCGCCGTATTCCTGCTGCTTCATCATCTTCGTCGGCGCATTGAGGATGGTCTTCGGCGGCATCAGGGAGCCCGTCTCCCGGGCCTTTGCCATGGCCTGCTTGAAGGCCGTGTAGAGCGCGTTCGATTTCGGCGCGGCCGCGATGTAGACGCAGGCCTGCGCAAGGGCCAGTTCACCTTCCGGCGAACCCAGGAACTCGTAAGTGTCTTTGGCAGCAAGCGCCTGAGTCACGGCTTCGGGGTCTGCCAACCCCACGTCCTCGTTCGCCATGCGCACCAGGCGGCGGGCGATAAACAGCGGGTCCTCGCCTGCCGTCAGCATGCGCGCGAGATAGTAGAGTGCAGCATCGGGGTCTGAGCCACGCACCGACTTGTGAAGGGCGGAAATGAGATTGTAGTGGCCATCCGCTGCCTTGTCGTAAAGCGGCAGGCGCTTGGCGACGATCTTGCCCAGTTGTTCAGGTGTGAGTGCGGCCCCGCCTTCGGGCACGCCTGCAAACACCTCTTCCACCAGGTTCAGGAAATAACGTCCATCGCCATCGGCCATGGTGATGAGGGCCGAACGGGATTCCGGCGTGAGCGGCAGACTGCGGCGCTCGAACACTTCGGCGCGGCGGACAAGGGCATCGAGGGCGTCGTCGTCGAGCCGGTTCAGCACCAGCACCTGGCAGCGCGACAAGAGCGCGCCGTTCAACTCGAACGACGGGTTCTCGGTGGTGGCGCCCACCAATGTGATGGTGCCATCTTCCACAAAAGGCAGAAAGGAATCCTGCTGCGATTTGTTGAAGCGGTGAATCTCATCCACGAACAACAGCGTGGAGCGGCCCTGCTCCCGACGCACGCGGGCCTGCTCGAAAGCTTTCTTCAAGTCTGCAACACCCGAGAAGATGGCCGACATCTGCTCGAAGACCAGACCCGTTTCGCCCGCCAGCAGGCGGGCCATGGTGGTCTTGCCCGTGCCGGGCGGACCCCAGAGGATGATGGAGGGAATGCGGCCTGCCGCCAGCATGCGCGTGAGCGTGCCCTCCTCACCCACCAGATGATCCTGGCCCACCACATCCGAGAGGCGTTGCGGACGCAGGCGGTCGGCGAGCGGCCGGGGCCCCTCGCGCGTTACGCCGCCCGCGTCAAACAGGTTGCTCATCAGCGGAAGCGGACAGCGATCTGCTTGCCGCCGCGTTCGATGGCGATGGACCAGCGACCCTGGTCATCGGCCAGCGCGTCA
>CALMLK010000437.1 GCA_937868035.1 uncultured Alphaproteobacteria bacterium | reverse complement strand
CGGCAACGGGGACGGACTATTTCATGAGCAACATCGAAGATGGTATCGCACTGGCCGATGAGAAGCTGCGCATGGACTTCGCCAAGGCCTATCCGGAAGCCTGGGCACGCATCATGGCACGCCGCGATTTCATGGCCCGCGCGCTGGGGATCGAACTGAAGCCCGAGATCCTGCCCTTCAGCAACATCGCGGGTTGGTTGCCACCCTTCTGGATGTCTCCACATCTCGCCATGACGCGAAAATGAAACAGGCGGAACGATGTCCGCCTGTTTGCCAAATTTCGCCGATGTCATTGTGCCTTCGCGGCCGCCACCACTTGCTCTGCCGCACGGCCTGTCAGTTCGGCCATGTGGTCAAACTGCGTGGTGAAGGTGCCCACACCCGCCGTCGCTGAACGCAACTCGATGATGAGCGAGGCGATTTCGGATTCCGGCATCATCGCCTTCACCGTGTCCCATCCGGCCCAGCCGTCGCGCCCATCGAAGCCCAGCAACTGTCCGCGATGACCGGTGACGATCTGGTTCACGCGCGGCGTGGCATCGTTCGGGCAATGGATATCCACCGCCAGCACGGGTTCGAGCAACACCGGCGAGCATTGCGGCATGCCTTCCGTCATGGCGATGCGCGCCGCCGTCTTGAACGCCATTTCGGAGGAGTCCACGTCGTGATACGAGCCTTCCGACAGGTTCACCGTGAAGTCCACCACCGGGAAGCCCAGCGGCCCGTGTCCCATCCATTCGCGGATGCCGGACTCGACGGCGGGAATGTATTGCTTCGGCACCACACCGCCCGTGATCGAGTCCGTGAACACGAAGCCCTCGCCCCGTGGCAGCGGCTTGATCTCCACCACCACGTCGCCGTATTGCCCATGCCCGCCGGATTGCTTCTTGTGCCGGCCTCGGATCTGAACCGACTTGCGGATCGTTTCCTTGTAGGCGATGCGCCGCGGCTTCGATTGCGCGTGAACGCCGAACTTGCTGGCCAGCTTCTCGATGGCCACACGCAGGTGCATCTCGCCCTGGCCCCACAGCACCATTTCACTGGTGTCGTGGTCGTGGGTAAGAGCCAGTGACGGGTCTTCTTCGATGAGGCGGTGAACGGCACCCGTCAGTTTCACCTCGTCCTTGCGGTCGGCAACCGAGATTGCAAAGCCATAGACGCCCGTGGCAGCACTTCCGCTCACGAGCTGTTTCGTCACGCCCTTCGCGGTGGACACGGTCTCGCCCGTGGCAACACCTTCGAGCCGGCCCAGCGCCACCGTCTGCCCGGCGACGGCCTTCGCCAGTTTCACTTGCGCCGTGCCGTTGTTGCCGAAGACACCGGCAATGCGTGCTTCCTGGCCCTTGCCGCCAAAGAGGGTTGCGCCATCTGCAAGTTCGCCCGCCAGCACACGCACCAGCGAGAGCTTGCCACCTTGCGGCGTGTAGAAGGTCTTGAGCACCTGCGCCGTGACATCCTTGCCCGGTTTCACGCCAAGCCGTTCCGCCACTACGGACACGCCGCGCACATCATGTCGGAGCGACTTGAGCAACCGGCCGATGCCGTTGCCATGCTCGGCCGAGCCGAACAGCACCGGCGTCACATGGCCCTCCGCCACATCGCGCGAGAGGTCGGCGAACACGCGATCCTTGGGCGGCTCCATGTCCGCCAGCAATTGCTCCATCAGCTCGTCATCGTGGTCGGCGAGGCTCTCCAGCAGCGCAAAGCGCTCCTGCTTTTCCATCGCCGCAAGATCGGCGGTCATCTCGACAACCTGACTCTCCGCCAGTTCGCGATAAACATATGCCCGCTCCAGCGCGAGATCGACGTAGCCTGCGACGACATTGTTCTTCCAGATGGGAAGTTGGCGCAGAACGAGGGGCTTGCTGGAGGCTGGCTGCATCCAGGCCAGCACATCGCGCGGGCTCGCTTCGGCGCGGTCAATCTTGTTGAGGAAGATGATGCGCGGCAGGCCGATCTCGTCCAGTTGACGGAGAATGAGTTGCAGGGCCGGAGCCTTTTTTGCATCCGCATCGCACACCACGATTGCCGCATCGCAGGCCGGCAGGGCCGCGCGCGACTCGGAGTTGAATTCGACGGAGCCTGGGCAGTCCACGAAGGTGAATTGGTCGTCCATGAACGTGGCGCCCGCCACATTCAGTTCAACGCCCATGGCATGGGCGCGCGCTTCCGCGCTGGCATCGCCAGCCGTTGAGTGATCGGCCGCCTTGCCCTGGCGCGTGATGGCACCGGTGCGAAACAGCATGGCTTCCAGGAGAGTGGTCTTGCCGCTCTGGTAGGGGCCCACGATGGCGATCAGTCGCGGACCCTTTTCTCGTCTGCCGTTTGTGTTTTCCATGGCTCATGCCTCCCATTACTCATGTTGTCAGAGAGGGGCCGAGAGCGGCAAGACGTGGAAGTCATCGCCGCTGGCGGCTTCCCACGAGAGAGAGATTGACTCCAAATTCCCGCCTGCGCAACAGCCAAACGAATGCAGCGCGCGCGGCAGTTTGCGCAGTGGACACCGGGAAGCTGGAAGCCGCCCGGTGCACAGCAATCGTTTCAAAGTTATTCGTACTGGCCGATCTGCATGTCCTGCGGCCAGGTGATGCGATAGCCGGTCTTGATGACGCTTTCCGCCGCGGGTTCAAGATCGAAAGACCACGACAGCACGCCGCGCTTTTTCTTGTAGTCATTCTCGGTGGGCGCCGTCATGCCGGCGAGCGTCTCCACCTCGATCTTCTCGGTGGCCGAGAAGGGCATGCGGTCCAGCACATGAATGGCCATCTTGCCCTTGTGCAGGTTCTTGACCGAGATGTCCCATGCACGCTCCTGCACGTTGGACGATGTGAGGATGCCCTCCTCGCCCACCGACTTCTTCACTTCCTTGCGCTCAACCTTCACCATGTCATCGACGCCAAAGCCGAGGGTGGCCTCC
>CALMLK010000436.1 GCA_937868035.1 uncultured Alphaproteobacteria bacterium | reverse complement strand
CGGCGCCCCCGTACTCCAGCACTAGCACGGTGTGGCCCGCCTCCGACAGGCGATAGGCCATCACCGAGCCCGCCGAGCCCGATCCCACGATGATATAGTCAAACTGTTCAGCCATCAGCGTCCGCGCCGCCCGCCTTCAAAATACAAATCGATCTCCCGGATGCGTTCCCGAGTCGCTTTCCAGTTCTCGTTCACGACGGCAGCAACAATCGCCTCCGCCACGAACATGGTCACGACGTTTGAATCCCAACCGGACGGAACGTCCATCCGGAGCGCCAGCGTTTGTGATGCGAGGCGCGACACGGGGCTCATCCACTGGTCTGTAATGAGCACGATCCTTGCCCCGCGCTGTCTTGCGGAAGCGGCAAACTCCTGCACGCGCGCGTCATAACGGCGAACATCAAAGACCACGAGAACGTCTTCCTCACTCACGTCCAGGAGGTGCTGGGGCCAGTGGCTGACGGAACCGGGCACCAGGCGCACCCCTGCCCGCGCCATTTGCAGGTGGGTGTGGAGGTATCCCGCGAGGTGGCCGGTGATGCGTCCGCCAACAATGTGAACCGTGCGCTGGCGGTCGCTGATGAGGCGGCAGACGTCATCGAAGGTATGGTGGTCAATGTGGCGGAGGCTGTTGCCGAGATTTTCCATGGCGGCACTGGCCAAGGTGTTCAGGATGTGGCCGCGCGGCGCCTTGGAAGACCATTGCTCCGGCTTTTCAATGGGGTTCTGCAACTGGGCCGAAACCTCGCCCCGGAGTGCCTGCTGGAAGGTGGGAAAGCCGGTGAAGCCAAGCTTCTTCGCAAACCGCAGAACCGACGGCGTGCTCACCCCGGCCACGCGGGCGAAATCCGAAATGCTTGCGAGGCCTGCCACGGGGTAGTCGGCCATGAGGGCGGCGGACAACTTGCGGTCTGCGGCCGTGAGTCCAAGGCGGCCGCCGTTCAGCTGCTCTGCAATCGTGGATGATTTTGCCCGGGCCATGACGGGGTTTGTAACGAATTTGACAAGCCAAAGTCCATCTGAAATGATCGTTACAAAGCGGGAAGGTGAATGATCAGAATTATCCAGGACGGCGAACCGCATCCGGCGGAGGTCATCAATGCGGGCGGAAACTCCCCCTACGTACTGGTCTGCGAACACGCCTCGAACCGCGTGCCGCAGTCGCTGGGGACACTCGGCCTCGCGGATGCCGACCTGCAACGCCACATTGCCTGGGACATCGGCGCGGAAGGGACGGCGCGCATCCTGTCACGGCTCCTTGATGCTCCGCTGGTGCTGCAGCGCTATTCGCGCCTTGTCTATGATTGCAACCGCCCGCCCGAGTCTGACGGGGCCTATCCGGATGTGAGCGAAGTTTTCGAAATTCCCGGCAACCGCAACCTCACCCCCTCGGCGCGGCTGGCACGCACCCGCGAGATTGCCCGGCCCT
>CALMLK010000435.1 GCA_937868035.1 uncultured Alphaproteobacteria bacterium | reverse complement strand
CAGACGCTCTCGCGGAGCTTGGACTTCAGCCCAACGCGAGACAGGAAATCTCTGTGTTGTCAGGTGGTTATCAGGGACTTCTGGAACGGCACATGAAAACGGTCACGGACGGCGGCTGGGAAGCTGTGACGCCGCCACCGGGGATGCGGTTCTGAACGCGCGGGACTGTCAGCCGTTGGGGTCCTGGAACGAGGGAGCCACCGGGCGAAGCGGCGGGCGTGTCGCACCGAAGACAGCAGGCCGCGGGGCCTGGCGCATCTGCGGTTCCGGCGGCGGGGGAATCTGCGGCTGGTTCATTGACGCCGTCGGGATGTTGCTTTCGATCACCACATCCTGGTTGCCGCCCACCAGCATCAGGTGCTCGACATCGTCGCGGCGGATGAGCACGAGGCGGCGCGTCTTGTCCAGTTCATAGTATTCGGCGATCCCGAGGCGTGACCCGCGGCGGCCACGGACCCGGCCATTGAAGGAGCGGATGATCATCGCCGCGCCCACCAGAACCACGAGGGCGATCAGGATCAGGGCAATGACGGTGTAGTACGGTTGCAGAAACTCCATGACTCGGTCCTCACATCCTCTCGGGCCATACAGTTTAGCGCATTCCGGTTAAGGAATCACTGACCATGTTGGCCATCCCGCCTGCAAGCGCGTTTGCCGATTCACTGGCGGGGCCGAATGCCTATACTGCCCTTGATTCGGGATGGGGTTGATGACTGAACGAGACGATTCACGGGCGCCGGCGCCTGCGGGCGGTGGCGCGGGCCGCCGGCTTACGGCTGTCGCACTCGTCACACTCGGCGCACTCGCAGTGGCTGCGGTCTTCATCTATCTCGCGCAACGGGGCGGAGATGCCAAGCAGCTGTTGCTTCCAGGCGTTGCGGCTTTGGCGGCCATGGCGCTCCTTGGCGTGGTCGGCGGCAAGATATTGAACCGCACCACAGCCGGTCCGGCCGACCTTGTGCAGGCGATGGCAGATGCAACGGGCGACGCCATGGTGGTGGCGGACGGCAAGGGCCGGCTGCTACATGCCAACACGGCGTTTGTCGCATTGGCCGCAAAGGCAGGGCAGGCGCGGCTCGCGGGCATGGACGTGCTCTTCGCGGGCTATCCCGATTTTGCCGAACCCATCTATCAGCTCGCCCAGGCGGCCGCCTCGGCGCGGGAAATGTCGCGCGATGTGCGGCTCCCGGCCAATTCATCCGTCCCCGGAGCATCGCCGGAGGGCGCGCGCTGGATCAGGCTGTCGGTGTCGCCGCTGCCGCAGGGCGAGGGCCGCGTATTGTGGCGCATGACCGACATCACGGCGGACCGTCTCGGGCAGGAGACCGCCTTTGCGCGCCTGCAATACATCATCACTTATCTCGATCACGCGCCCGCCGGATTCTTCTCACTCCTGCCGGATGGCCGGGTGGATTACATCAACGCCACGCTGGCGGAGTGGCTGAACCTCGATCTTGCAGCCGCCGAAAACGAGAAAATGCCGCTCGCACGCCTGGTGGGCGAGGATGCCGCGCGGCACATGACATCGGTGCAGGGCGGGGCGAATGTCTCGCATGTGGACCGCTTCATCGCTTCCCTGCCGAAGGGCAACAGCACGCTGTCCGTGGACATCATTTTCCGCAGTGATTTCGATGGCGAAGGGAGGCCGCTGCCATCCCGCGCCATGGTGATGCAGAAGCCGGAGTCAGCCGTGGTCGAGACTGGCGGCAACTGGTTCGACTTGTTGGCCACCGCTTCTCCCATTGGCGTCGCCGTCTTCACCAAGACAGGGGAGTTGCGCCGCGCCAACTCGCCGTTCCTCGCGCTCTCGGCAGAACTGAAGCTGCACGGCGCCGTGAGCAATGCGGTGCGCGAGATGGATCGCCCCGCACTCGCCGCAGCGCTCAAGGATGCGCTGGCGCGTCCGGGCAAGGCGGCGGGCTGCGAGGTCATGCTGAACAACCAGCCGCCGCGCGCCGTTCAGCTGTCGCTCTGCGACGTCGGTGATTCCGTTGCCGCTTTCGCGCTGGATCGCACCGAAGCACGCGCCCTCGAAGTGCAGCTTGCGCAGAGCCAGAAGATGCAGGCCGTGGGCCAGCTGGCATCCGGCATCGCGCACGACTTCAACAACGTGTTGACACCGATCATCGGCTTTGCCGACCTGCTGCTCACCAAAATGCGCCCCACAGATGCGGCCTTCGCCGACATCATGAACATCAAGCAGAATGCCAACCGCGCAGCAAATCTCGTACGTCAGTTGCTGGCCTTCTCGCGCAAGCAGACCTTGCAGCCGCGCGTGACATTGCTCAGCGAAGCCATGTCGGACCTCGGCAATCTGCTCGGGCGCGTGCTGGGCGAAAAGATCGGCTTCGACATCAATCACGGGCGCGACCTGGGCGACGTGCTGGTGGACTTCAACCAGTTCGAACAGGTGGTCATCAATCTCGCCGTCAATGCGCGCGATGCCATGCCGAACGGCGGGCGTCTATCGGTAAAGACATATAATGTGTCGAAGGAGCAGTCGCAGGGTGGCCGGCACAAGTTGCCGGAGGCGGAATATGTCGTGTGCGAAGTGGCCGACACGGGCACGGGAATTCCGAAGGACATTCTGGAGAAAATCTGGGAGCCCTTCTTCTCCACCAAGGACGTGGGCAAGGGCACGGGGCTCGGCCTCTCGATGGTCTACGGCATCGTCAAGCAGACGGGTGGTTTCATCTATTGCGACAGCGAAATCGGCAAGGGCACGACCTTCACCATTTATCTCCCGCGCCACTATCCGCAGGTGTCCGAACAACCCGTGCCCGCCGCCGAAAAGGTGGAAGCACCGCGCGCCGACCTTACGGGCCGCGGCCGCATCCTCGTGGTCGAAGACGAGGACTCGGTCCGCGCCTTTGCGGTGCGTGCCTTGGCGTCGCGCGGCTACACCGTCGTCGAAGCGGATTCGGGCGAGCGCGGCCTTGAGGTGATCGAGGACGACAAGGAAGGCTTCGAGGTCATTCTCTCCGACGTTGTCATGCCGGAGATGGACGGGCCGACGATGCTCTCCGAAATCCGCAAGCGCGGCGTCACCAGCCGCTTCATCTTCATGTCGGGCTATGCAGAGGACGCATTTGAGCGCAATCTCGAAAATCCGGATGACTTCGCCTTCATCCAGAAGCCGTTCACGCTGAAGCAACTGGTTGAAAAAGTGAAAGAGGTGATGGGATGACACGCAAACGCCACGCCACCCTAGCCGAGATTTCCCGCAGCCTGGCGGACGGCAAAGTCACCGCACGCGGTCTTGCCGAGGAGTCGCTGGCGCGCATCGCCAATCCGCATGGCGAAGGAGCGCGGGCCTTCATCCATATTGATCCGGCACGCGTGATGCATCAGGCCGACGAGCAGGATGCCTTGCGGCGGGCAGGGCGGGCGCCGTCGCCGCTGGCTGGCATTCCCATCGGCATCAAGGACCTTTTCGATGTGGCCGGTGAAGTGACGACGGCGGGATCGCGCCTTCTTGCCTCCGGGAAACCCGCCGACCGCGACAGTGATGCGGTGGCGGCTGTGCGGCAGGCGGGCATGGTGATCCTCGGACGCACCAACATGACGGAATTCGCTTACTCGGGCGTCGGCATCAATCCGCACTACGGCACGCCATTGTCCGTGTACGGACGGGTGGACAGGCGCATTCCCGGCGGCTCTTCATCGGGCTCTGGCGTTGCTGTTGCGGAAGGCATGTGTCCCGTCGCCCTTGGTTCAGACACGGGCGGCTCGTGCCGCATTCCGGCAGCGTTCAATGGCGTGGTCGGTTTCAAGTCGTCGGCGCAACGGGTGAGCAAGCGCGGGGCCTATCCCTTGTCGCTGACGCTGGATTCGGTCGGCCCCATCGCCAATTCGGTGGCCTGTTGTGTTGCCGTCGATGCGCTCCTGTCCGGCACAACAGCACCGGCTCCCGGTCACGCACGTGGCACGATGCGCCTCGGCATCCTCACCGATTATGTGCTGGACGGGCTGGATGACACGGTTGCCCGCGATTTCGCGGCGGCGGTGAAACGGCTCGAAGCGGCAGGTCATCGGATCGAAAACGTTTCCTTCCCTGAAATCCTGGAGATGCCGCAGTTTCTCGCCAACGGCGGCATCGCGGGGGCGGAAGCCTGGGCGCACCATGCTCCCATCATTGCCGCACATGAGGCTGAATATGACCCGCGCGTGGTGAGCCGCATCCGCTTCGGAGAGAAAATCTCGGCTGATGATCTCGCCCGGATCAGGGCTCGCCGGGCAGAGGTGATTGCCCGCTTCTCGGCCATCGCCCAAGGCTATGACGCCATCATTTGTCCGACGGTGGCAATCATCCCGCCCACCATCGCCGCGCTTGCGGACGAGGGCGATTATCGCAGGCTGAATGCACTGTGCCTGCGCAACACCTATGTGTTCAACACCCTGGATGCCTGCGCCATCAGCTTGCCCATGCAACCTGAGGGTGGCGCTCCGACGGGGTTGATGATGGCCCTGCCGAATGGCCACGACGCTGCCCTGTTCCAGGCCGCGGCGGCAGCAGAAGCTGCAATTCAGGGCTAAAAATCGTCTTTTCTGCAACTTATAATATTTCCTCAGGGCGCCCATAAGTCAAAATTTCAACCCTCGTTAGAATTTTTGCAGGCTGTTCGGTGAAGCCGCAACTGATCGGCAGCAACGAGATGAACGGCTTCGTCACCAGAAATGCAGGGCTATCTGCCGCTGATCCTGGCCGCCGACGGGCCCGCGCCCCCCATGGC
>CALMLK010000434.1 GCA_937868035.1 uncultured Alphaproteobacteria bacterium | reverse complement strand
CGATCTGGTCATACGCCTTGAACTCGCCGAAATACTTCGTGATCGCAGCCGTCAAAGACGTCTTGCCATGGTCAACGTGACCAATCGTGCCGATGTTGCAGTGCGGCTTGTCGCGGTTGAATTTCTCTTTGGCCATGTGACCCTCCACTGTTCGAAAGTTGGCGGCTCAATAGAAAAAAACCTGCCGCGCTGCAAGAGGCGGCACGACTGTGCGGAGGGAATGTGTTGTGCAGATGACCAGGCCTGGCCCCGTGCGTGCCTGCGCCAGGGAACTGGCGGGCGGATGGAGCGGGTGAAGGGAATCGAACCCTCGTATTCAGCTTGGAAGGCTGCTGCTCTACCATTGAGCTACACCCGCATCCCGCAGCCACTGTAAACCAGCTTTCGATCCGCCACCAGAACGATGGTGGGAGAAGTAGGACTCGAACCTACGAAGCCGTAAAGCAGGGGATTTACAGTCCCCCCCCTTTGCCACTCGGGACATTCTCCCGAATCGAACATTGGTTACAGACAGCAATCAGGCCCGTGTCTTTTTCACGGGCCCGGTCGCGGCGCGGTGTATGCCGCCGCAGCGCAAAGGTGTCAAGCGGAAGCGCGGACGCGTGATGCCTTAGCGTTGCTCCTCGAACCAGCGCTTGTAGAGACGGTCGTAAGTACCGTCCTCGCGCATCCGCAGCAGCGCCTCGTTGACCTGCTTGCGGAGGTCGAGACGCCGGGCACCGCCAGAGCGCGGTGGGAACACGATTCCGTAATTCTCCTTCTTGAAGATGGGGCCAACGACCCGCACCTTTCCGCGGCCTGCGCCAGCGCTGTAGTAGAGCAACACAGGCGCGTCATAGACCACGGCATCAAGCTGGTTCTTTTCCAGTGCTGTAAAGGCCTGCCCGATTTTTTCGAACTCCGTCACCTTGATGCCATGTTGGCCCGCCCACTGGCTGGAGGTCGATCCTGTCATGGTGCCCACGCGCTTGCCGGGCAGGTCGTCCGGCCCCTGGATGCCGCCCTGCAACTGCTGCACCGTGAAGGACGATGTGAGTTCAGCCTGCCAATAGGTGAGGAACAGAAGGCTCACGAATACCGCCGCGATGGAGGTGATCCGGCCAAGGCGGGAGCGGGGGCTGTCGTTCTGCTGGCCTGCCGCAGCCGAAAGCGCCCAGCCCATGGCATGGAAGATTCCGGGGAAATAGCGGCGCGCGAAGGGCGACATGTCGTGTCCGCGCTCGGCAAACCAGACGATGTGACCGGGAATGAGCACCAGCAGGGCGAGGATGCCCATGAGATAGGGCATCGCCCCGCTGGTGAAATAGCCCAGGATGGTTGCGAGCGAGAAGCCGCTCTCGGCCTCTTGCGGCACCATCACCTGCAATCCCGCTTCGAACATCGGCTGGGAGAAATCGAACTTCTGTTCTCGCTCGGAGGTGATGGAGATCGCGGCAATGCCGACATCGGCGTCGCCGCTGGCGACTGCCCCAAGGATCTCGCCCACATTCTTCTTCTCCAGCCAGGTGAAGCCGGTCTGCGTGCGCTGTGACAGCTCCTGCCAGAGTTCGGCGGAGAAGCCGGTATAGGCACCGCCCTCGTGGATGATGAAGGGTGGGATTTCTCGTGTCGCGACCACCACGGAGCGCAGGCCCGTGGCGGCCGGAGCCTGCGGCTGTGCCGGTTGCTCCTGGGCCTGCACCGCGCCTGCGGTGAGGAGAGCCAGTGCAACGATGAGTGCGCGCATGGAAGCCTTGGTCATTATGGGTTGTCCTCGCCCCCGCCCCAAATCACACCTGCTCTCGCGCTTCAAGCGAAACATGACTTTCCAGCGCAACCGCTGCGGCCTATAGCAGCGCCATGCGTAAACCTTTCACGAACAAGCCCGGCCGGCCGCCGCAGCGTCCGCACCGTGCCGAGAAGCCCCTCGCCGCGACCCTCAAGACGGATCGTCCCAAGGCGCTCAGCCACACGCCCGATTCCGCCAACGACCTGATCTACGGCATTCATGCCTGCGCGGCGGCCATCAGCAATCCGCAACGCAAGATCAAGAAATTGTGGGCGACCGAAAATGGCCTGGCGCGGCTCAAGGAAGACGGCGCTGTTGCGTCCGTCACGCCCGAGATCGTGCACCCGCGCATTCTCGATCACCTGCTCACCGGGCAGGATGCGGTGCATCAGGGCGTGGTGCTGGAGGCCCTGCCCTTGAAGCAGCCGCGCCTCGACCAGGTGGCGCGCGATGGTTTGATCGTGTTGCTCGATCAGGTCACGGACCCGCACAATGTCGGCGCCATCCTGCGCTCCTGCGCGGCCTTCGGTGTCAAGGCGCTGGTGACGACAGCGCGTCATGCACCGCATGAAACGGGCGTATTCTTCAAGGCTGCGTCGGGTGCCTACGAGCATGTGCCCGTCACGCGCGTCACCAATCTTTCCGCTGCCATGGAAGAGTTGCGCGGCTATGGCATCCGCCTTGTCGGTCTGGACAGTGAAGCCGCGTCGTCACTGGGAGAGATCGAGAAGACGCTTCCGCTCGCCCTCGTGCTGGGTGCGGAAGGAAAAGGCCTGCGCGAAAAGACGCGCGCGACCTGCGATGTGGTGGCGCGCCTCGACATGCCCGGCGCAATCAAGAGTCTGAACGTCTCGATTGCCACCGCGATCTCGCTCTACGCCCTCACCCACTGAGCCCGAAACAAAAGGAGCCGGATGGCACTGCTGCCACCCGGCTCCTGTCGCCGTCCCGAGAATTCGATTCGCGGGATATTCTGCTTCTAGTAGCCTCCGCCGTAGGTCACAACGGGGCCGTAATGAATGACCACGCCCGGATCATAGACCGGAAAACCAATCGGTCCAGAGCCATATGCGCCGTAGCGCTTCTTCCGATTGTGTTTGCGCGGTTTCACAATCACATCGGTGCCGCAGGTGCAGTTGCCCGTTCCGTAGCCGTAACCACCGGTCATGCCAGAGCCACCTCCGTAGCTGTAGCCGCCTGTCATGCCGAAGCCGTAGCCCATGCCTGAAGCCGCACCGCTTGCGGCCGCCTTGCGCGCCCGGCGTTCCATCTGCATGGCAGCCGCGCGGCTTGTGGGGACATAGCGGATGATGCGCTGCTGGCCGTAATGGCCATATCCGCCGTAGCCGGGCGCAAAGCCGCCCGTTGCGCCGTAGCCGGCGCCGGTGCCATAAACGGCACCACGATTGGCTTCAACACCCATGCCGCCCCGGACATGGACGCGGCGATGCTTGTGCACTTTCCGCGCGCCATAGATGGCATAGCCGTAGCCGCCGCGCTTCAGCGAACCGCCGAGATAGTAGCACTCCTCCTTGCGTCCCACGGTGATCCACGCCCTGCCGCGATAGCAGCGGACCGCCAGGGACGGATCACCACCGCCACCGCCCGAAAAGTGTCGATTCTTGCCGCCAGCGTCACCGCCCGTATCGCCGCCCGTGTCGCCGCCACCCGTATCGCCGCCCGTATCCCCACCCGTGTCGCCATCATCCGGAGGCGTTGCGCCGTCGCCGCCATGATGATGACCGTGATGCCCATGGCCGCCCGAGGATCCGCCGTCGCCGCCCTCACCGCCCCAACTATTGCCGCCTCCGCCCCCGTTTCCGCCCTCGTTGCCGTCGCTGCCTCCGCCCCAGTTTCCGCCCTCGTCACCGCCGTTGCCGCCGTTGCCAGCGTGATTGTGATGGCCGCCACCGTTGCTACCCTCACCGCCCTCGTTGCCGCCCCAGCTTCCTCCGTTATCGCCGCCGTTGCCGCTCTCGCTGCCACCGTCGCCGCTTTCGCCGCCGTCGTTGCCGCCCCAGCTTCCGCCATTGCCGCCCTCGTTGCCGCCACTGCCGCAACAATTTCCATTATCGCCGCCCTCGTTGCCGCCCCATGAGCCACCGTTGCCGCCCTGATCGCTGCCGGGATCGCTGCTGCCGAAGTCGCCGCCACCGCTTTCCGAGGATGCGCTCTCTCCTTGCCCACCTCCCGCACCGCCCTTGCGGTGTGTGCCTGCCTCACTGGCTCCGGCAACGAACAATCCCAGCGCCAGAACGGCCGGCAGGACAGCGACAGACTTGAATTTCATGGCTCACCCCTTTGTTAACGCCTCACTGACGGCCTGTGCCATTGCGGCACAGAAACGCCCGTGTTCGGCGGTTTGACCCTGGGGTTGCATGAGGCTTGCCAGTTCGCGGAGGGAGTGCGCCCGCACCCGGGCACACGCGGGCGGGCGGTGGTGAGCGGCGGCGTTTGCAAGCGCTGGCGCAGCAGGCTATGAGGCCCACCAGCGCGCGGCTGAATCACCCACGCGCCGTAAGCCGGCTTAGCTCAGTTGGTAGAGCACCTGATTTGTAATCAGGGGGTC
>CALMLK010000433.1 GCA_937868035.1 uncultured Alphaproteobacteria bacterium | reverse complement strand
GAACACCGCGGCGGTCTCGACTCTTACCTGCTCAAGGCAAAGAACGACGAACTGTCGGCCAGGGCCCTCAAGCTGAAGCGCGCCATCGCCAAGAAGGTTGACGGCCAGAAGGCCGCCTGATCCTTCAATAGTCATTTCTGAGAAAGCCGCTCCGCAGGGGGCGGCTTTTTTGTTAGTCTGCCGCCCATGGATTCCACCCGCCAGCCCCAGCGTCATTCTCCGCAGGCCACGCGCGACGGACGCCCGCGCGTCCACGCCACGGCGCAAGTGCGCGCCTGCGAACTCGGACGCTTCACCGATGTGGCAGAGCGGGCCGTGCTCGCCGAATGCAGCCTCGGCGACTATTCCTACGTGGAGCGGGGCGCGGAGGCGATCTACAGCGATATCGGCAAGTTCTGCGCCATCGCCGCCAATGCACGGCTGAATGCACTCGATCATCCACTTGATCGCATCTCGCAACACAAGATCACCTATCGCCCCAACGAATATCTCCTGGGCGCGCGGATCGACAAGGAGTTCCGGGCGCAGCGGCAGGCGCGCCGCGTGACGGTCGGTCATGACGTATGGATCGGCCATGGCGCGATCATCATGCCGGGGATTTCGATCGGCCATGGTGCCGTGGTGGCGGCGGGTGCGGTGGTGACGAAGGACGTGCCGCCCTACGCCGTCGTCGGCGGCGTTGCCGCCAGTCTCATCCGCTGGCGCTTCGACGAACCCATCCGTACACGGATCATTGCGCTGGGCTGGTGGGACTGGGACCACGACCGCCTGGCACAGGCCGTGGACGACATGCGCACACTCAGCGTGGAGGCGTTCCTGGACAAGCATGACCCATAGCAGCCTCATTCTCCCCGTTGACGGGCGGCAATCGGAAACGGCGCTTTCCGTGCAGCGCGGTGTGTGCCGGCTCATGCGCGAGCACGGTTTTGCCGTCATCACCGAGTTCTCGCTTGCAAGCGGGCGGCGGGCCGATGTCTTCGGGATCCGGCAGGACGGCTTCATCTGGATCGCCGAGATCAAGTCGTGCCTGGAAGATTACAAGGCCGACCAGAAGTGGCCGGAATACCGCGACTATTGCGACCGGTTCTCATTCGCCATTCCGCTGGCCATGGATGCAGCCATCATTCCGTTGGAAGCAGGGCTTGTGGTGGCGGATCACTATGGCGCGGAGATCATCCGCCTGACGGAAGACCACCCGCTGCACGCCTCGCGCCGCAAGGCTGTCACGCTCCAATTCGGCCGCGCCGCCGCCCAGCGGCTGCATGGCCTGTACGATCCGCTGGAGATGTAGAACTACTTCGGGGCGCGTTTGGCGAGGATGCGTTGCAGGGTGCGGCGGTGCATGTTGAGGCGGCGGGCCGTTTCCGAGACGTTGCGGTTGCACAGTTCGAAAACGCGCTGGATGTGTTCCCAGCGCACGCGATCGGCCGACATGGGATTTTCCGGCAGCGCCTGGCGGTGATCCTTGTCGTCGGAAATCAGCGCACCATAAACGGCATCGGCATCGGCTGGCTTGGCGAGATAATCGATCGCGCCGAGTTTCACGGCCGTCACGGCGGTGGCAATATTTCCGTAACCCGTCAGCACCACCACACGGGCATCGGGGCGGGCCGTGTGCAGCGCTTCGATGACATCGAGGCCATTGCCGTCGGCGAGGCGAAGATCGACCACGGCATAGCCGGGCGCGAGCTTCTTCACTTCGGCGATGCCTTCCGCCACGGTGTCGGCCATGCGCACGGCGAAACCACGGGCTTCCATGGCGCGGCCAAGGCGTGTGAGAAACGGCTTGTCGTCATCCACGAGCAGGAGCGTCTTGTCGCCCGGCAAATTTTCTGTCTGGGTCATGTTCTGGATACGTCAATGGCCCGGACGGGGGATTGGGTCAAGTGCCATGCAATGGCGTTGGACCAATGTCGACGGCGGCCCGGGGCCAGTTGAGGGTGATCCGGGCGCCCTCCGCGGGAGGTCTCTGGTTGGCCAGTGTCACCGTCGCACCGGACCGTTCGAGCAGCGTCTTGGCAATGAAAAGGCCAAGCCCCATGCCCTCATGGGTGCCGTCGGCCTCACGGGATTCCGTGTAGCCGGGGCGGGTCGTGACATAGGGATCGCCCAACCGGTCGAAGATCTGCTGGTCGAAGCCGGGGCCGTCGTCGCTCACCACGAGATGGATCTGCGACTTGTTCCACGAGGCATCGACCGTCACCTGCGACTTGGCAAAATCAATGGCGTTCTCAAGGATGTTGCCCAGTCCGTAAGCGATGGCGGGATTGCGCTGGAACACAGGTTCAGGCGACACCGCCACGCGCGCTTCGGCCTTGCAGTGGATGCGGATTTCAACGTCCGAGCCGCGCAAGGGGGCGACGAGGTCCTCGATCATGGAGGAGAGTTTCACCTGACCGAACATCTCGTCGGCGGCCTGGTCGCGGTTGGAGAGGCGGGCGAGGATTTCGCGGCAGCGGGCAGTCTGGCTGATGAGCAGTTCGATGTCTTCGCTGTGCGGGGAGACCGACGGCATTTCACGCTTCAATTCCTTGGCGACGAGGGCAATGGTTGCCAGCGGTGTGCCCAGTTCATGGGCCGCAGCGGCAGCGAGGCCATCAAGGGCGGAGAGACGCTGCTCGCGGGCCAGCACCAGTTCGGTCGCGCCCAGCGCGGCGGACATCTGGCGTGCTTCCTCGGCGATGCGGCGGGCATAGATTGCGGAAAAGACCGTGCCGCAGACAATGGCCACCCACAGGCCTGCGAGATAATTGGGATGAATGTCGAGTGGCACCCCCGGCGGCCAGGGCAGCGGCAAATGATAGAAGGCCAGTGCCGTGGCGCAGCCGAAGCTCAGCGTGCCCAGCGCCAGCGTGGAGCGGAGCGGCAATGACGTGGCCGATACGGTGACGGGCACCAGGAAAAGAAAGGCGAAGGGATTCTGCAGGCCGCCCGTTAGGTAAAGCAGTCCGGCAAGCTGCACGGTATCGTAGGCCAGCAGAAGCCCGGCCATGCGCGATGACAGGCGAAGGCTGCCGTGCCAGCGGATGCTGAGGAAGATATTGAGCCATGCCGAGAGCGCGATGAGGGCAAAGCACGGCCCCAGCGGCATGGGATAGCTTAGGTAGAGCGCCACGATCAGCACCGCGGCGGACTGGCCTATCACCGCCAGCCAGCGCAGCCGCACCAGAGTGCGCAGGCGCAGGAGATTGGCCCCGGAACTCCGGGGCTCTTCGATGGTGTCGTTCAGGGGTCTCAAGATGCCTTGTGTTACACCTTCACCAGCTGCTTGACGAGGGCATCCACCATGCGCGGAAGGTCGTAGGGGAAGCGCGCCGTGATGAGGTTGCCATCGACCACGCAGGGTTCGTCCAGCACCGTGGCACCGGCGTTCTCCAGGTCGATCTGGATATTCCACACCGCCGTGGCGCGCTTGCCCTTCAGGATCCTGGCACTGACCATCACCCACTGACCATGGCAGATGGCGCAGGTGGGCTTGCCGGATGCATGCATGTCGCGCACGAAGGTCCGGGCATTCTCGTCCATGCGGAGGGCATCGGGATTCCAGCAGCCGCCGGGAAGGATGACGGCGTCATAGTCGGAGGCCTTGGCCTCGTCGGTGTAGCGGTCGATCTTGATCCAGCCGGCATTCTCCATCAGGCGGATGGCCAGCACATGGGTGCCGCACACGGGCGGAAAGCGCAGGCCAAGAGTGGGGTCGAACTCGCCGATGCGCGGCGAGACGACGTGGACCGTGGCGCCGTGTTCGGTCAGCCACTTCATCGCACCCATGATTTCCACTTCTTCCACGCCGTTGGTGCAACAGATGGCGACGCGCTTGCCCTTGAGGAGGTTCGTATCTCCCGGCGGATTGAAGAGGAAGGCATTCAGCTCGCGATTCAGTTCACCGTCGGCCGTGGCCAGCAGCTCGGTCGAGATCGAGGGCACCGGGGATTGCGTCATCAGCTGCTGCATGCGCTGGAAGGCGGCGGCCTGCAAAGGCGTTGCGGACAGAGGCTTGTTCATGGTCGTTGCTCCCAAAAATCTGGTGACCGCGCGCTTTCATTGCGTGAGCGCAATTGACACCGCTTGTGTTTGTGCAAAACTGTTATATCAGTTTGGGAGGGCCGAATGAAGTACGGATTTAACCTGCTCCTGTGGACAGGCCATGTGACGGAAGACCATCTGCCGATCTTCAAGGCCCTCAAGAAGGCCGGCTATGACGGCGTGGAGTTTCCACTGTTTGACGGAACGCCCGATCACTACGCGCGGCTTGGCGAACACCTGGACAAGCTGGGGTTGGAACGCTCCACCGTGAGTGTGCTCGGTGCGGGCCACAACCCCTTGTCGCCTGACAAGGCGCAGCAACAGGCCGCCCTCGAACGGGCGAAGTGGGCGGTGGATTGCACGGCAGCACTGGGCGGGACAATTCTGGCCGGTCCCATGCACTCTGAACTCGGCTACTTCTCTGGCGGCCCCGCCACCAAGCAGGAGCATCAGCGCGGTGTTTCCTTCCACCGCCGGGCAGGTGATCATGCAGCCAAGAAAAACGTGCGCTTCGCCGTGGAGGCACTGAACCGCTTCGAATGCTATTTCCTCAACACGATGGAACAGCTTTGCGAGCATCTTGATGCCGTGGACCATCCGCATGTGAAGGCGATGTACGACACCTTCCACAGCAACATCGAGGAAAAGGACCCGGTGGCTGCGGTCAAAGCGATCAAGAAGCACATGATCCATGTGCACATCTCGGAAAACGATCGGGGCACGCCGGGCAAGGGCCATGTGCCCTGGGCCGAGACCTTCAAGGCGATCAAGGCGGCCAAGTATGATGGCTGGATGACGATCGAGGCCTTTGGCCGCGCCATTCCGGCGCTCGCGGCAGCGACGCGCGTGTGGCGCGATTTCTTCCCCAACAAGGAGGAGGTCTACAAGGTGGGCCTGAAGACCATGAAACAGGGCATGGCCCGGGCGCGCTGACCATGGCCTCGGGAACCGTCTACGTCATCGGCACGCTCGATACCAAGGGCGAGGAGTTGCACTATGCGGCGCGGTTGGTGCACAGCGCGGGCGCACGGGCGCGTCTGGTCGATGTCTCCACCACGGCCCACGACGGTGATGCCGACGTCAGCTCTGCTGCCGTTGCCGCCCATCACCCGGGCGGAGAGGGAGCAGTGCTGGGGCTCACCGACCGTGGCGCTGCCGTCACAGCCATGGCCGAAGCGTTGACGCATTTCCTGCTCGCGCAACGGGACGTGGGCGCGGTGCTGGGGCTCGGCGGATCAGGCAACACGGCGATTGTCACCACGGCGATGCGCGCGCTCCCCGTCGGCATTCCGAAGATCATGGTGTCGACGCTTGCCTCCGGCAATGTCGCGCCCTTCGTTGGCGCCAGCGACATCATGATGATGCATGCGGTGGCCGATGTGGCCGGGTTGAACAGCGTCACCCGCAGGGTGATCGGCAACGCGGCCCATGCCGCTGCGGGCATGGTGCTGAACGACATTCCACTCACCGACAGTGCCCGGCCCGCAGTGGGGCTCACCATGTTCGGCGTCACCACGGCGGCCATCACGCAAATCAGGGCCGAGCTGGAACAGACGCACGACTGCTTCGTGTTTCACGCCACGGGCACGGGCGGCCAGTGCTTCGAGAAACTTATTGATTCCGGCCTCCTGACGGGAGCACTGGACATCACCACGACAGAGGTGGCGGACTTCCTCGTGGGCGGCGTTCTTCCGTGTACGGAGGACCGTTTTGGCGCG
>CALMLK010000432.1 GCA_937868035.1 uncultured Alphaproteobacteria bacterium | reverse complement strand
AAACCGCCGCGAGTTCGCACGCTTCTCCGTCCATGACGCGGAGAGCTAAGACCGCTATGGCCGCGACGTGATGCGTCACTGCCGCTTCATCCGGCCTCCCCTGCTCCGCACGCCTCCCGATCCGACCTCGCTGAAACCGCGCGACCTCTCCGAGATGGCCTACATCGGCCGCAAGGTCTTCGACATGCCGGAAGAGGATATCTCCGCCATGATCCGCTTCTGGACCATGAGCATCTCGGATTTCCTCGACGAGTATTTTGAAAGCCCGGTGATCAAAGCCTATCTCGCGGTGTCTTCCATTATCGGTACGGCGCTTGGCCCCATGTCGCCCGGCTCCGCTTACGTGCTGCTGCATCACTACATGGGCGATGTGGACGGCAACATCGGCGCATGGGGCTTCGCGCGGGGCGGCATGGGCGCCATCACCCAGGCCTTGATGGCCTCGTTCAAGGCTGCGGGCGGCGAGGTCCGCACCGGTTCCGGCGTGGAGAAGATCCTTGTCAGCAATGGCCGCGCCACCGGCGTTGCACTCGCCAATGGCGACACGTTCACGGCACCCCTCGTCGTCTCCAACATGGATGTGAAGCGCACCTTCCTGAAGCACGTGGACGAACGCGACCTGCCTTCCGCATTCGTGAAGAGCGTGAAACGCTTCAAGATCAGGGGCTCGTCCGGCAAGGTGAACATCGCCCTCGATGCGCTGCCGCGCTTT
The DNA here is from genome assembly GCA_937868035.1 of uncultured Alphaproteobacteria bacterium. Taxonomy (GTDB): domain Bacteria; phylum Pseudomonadota; class Alphaproteobacteria; order Rhizobiales; family Aestuariivirgaceae; genus Aestuariivirga. The sequence continues at coordinate 10,805 of CALMLK010000432.1, read as the reverse complement.
CCCGCACTGCCGGAGGATTCGCCCTGCATCAGGGGCGACATGCATTTCACGGATTCGATCGAACGTCTCGAACTGGCCTACGACGACTGGAAGGTGGGCCGCTTCTCCCGCGATCCTTTCCTCGACATGATGATCCCGACCACGACCGATCCCACCATGACCCCGCCGGGCAAGCACTTCATGAGCTGCTTCGTGCAATACGCGCCACCCAAAATCGAAGGCCGCGACTGGACGGACGCCGACCGCGACGCATTCGGCCAGACGGTTCTGAACCAGATCGAAGAATATTCACCGGGCTTCAAGAATCTGGTGCTCCACGCCGAAGTGCGCACGCCCCGCGAACTGGAGGCGGAAGTGGGCCTGACCGAAGGCAATATCTTCCAAGGCGAACTCACCTTCGACCAATTGCTCTTCAACCGTCCGGTGCCCGGCTACGCGCAATACCGCTCCCCCATTGATGGGCTGTGGATGTGCGGTTCCTCCACCCATCCCGGCGGTGGCGTCATGGGTGCCCCGGGCCGCAACGCCGCCGCGGAAATTCTCCGCATACTGAGGAAATCGTCCGGCATGGGAGACGCCTATGCCGTCCTCTGATGCGATCGTCATCGGAGGCGGCATCAACGGTCTCGCCGCAGCGGGCCGCCTTGCGCAGGCGGGCGCGAACGTGACCCTGCTGGAATCCGCCCCCGCGACGGGCGGCATGGCAGCGCTTGCCCAACTCTGCACGGGAATTGATGCGCGGATCGAGAAGGCCTTCGCGCTTGCCGCGCATGGCCTGGACTGGGTGGAGCAGAATGTCTCCACCACAGCCTTGTCAGCCTCCGGCGAACATCTCGTCCTCAAGGGACCCTTTGCCGAAACGGTGGATGGTTCGCTGTCTGCGGAAAATCATGCGTCTTGGGCCGCCCTCCGCACCACCCTGCTCCGCAATGCCGCGCTTCTCGCGCCCTTCAGGCAGATGCCTCCGCCGCGTCTCGCCCGCGAACACGGAATGCCCCTGTGGGAAGCGTTGCGCCATGGCCTGGCGATCCGACGCATGGGCCGCGACAACCTGCGCGAATTCATGCGCCTGATGCTCATCAACGTGGCTGATGTTCTCGACGATGAACTCACTGATGACCGGCTGAAGGGCGTGCTCGCCTTCGACACGGTGCTCGGACATCACGCTGGCCCGCGTTCGCCCAATTCCCTGCTCGGTCTCTATCATCGCATCTCCGGGCAGGTGGCGGGACGCCAGGCCGCGCTCGCCCTGCCGCGCGGTGGCATGGCGGCGATCACCACTGCGCTTCACAAGGCCGTGGCCGCGGCGGGCGTCACAATCCGCTGCAACAGCGCCGCGACGCGCATATCCGCCGACGCCGAACGGGTGCAATCCGTCACGCTGGCATCGGGAGAAGTGCTCACGACCGGACTGGTTGTGTCAGCACTGCATCCGGCCAGCACGCTGCTCACGCTGGTGGGTGCACCACAATTCGATACCGGCGTGGTGCGCCGCGTGCGGAACATTCGCAGCCGCGGCACCACGGCGCGGCTGAACCTCACGCTCTCCGAGGTGCCTGATTTCCGTGGCGCGGGCCATCGCAGCCGCCTCGTCATCGCGCCCTCGATCAGCGCCGTGGAGCGCGCTTTCAACGCCGTGAAGTACGGCGCATTCTCCCCCGAAACCGTGATGGAGATATTGCTTCCCCACGCCTTCGCCCCCGATCCGGAGAGCGGCGCACCCACACTCTCGGCACTCGTTCAATTTGCGCCCCATGATTTGCGCATGGGCTGGGCAAAAGGAAAACCCGCCTACCTCAAGGCCATCATGGACCAATTGGAACGATATGCCCCCGGCATCGGCAAGCAGGTGACGGCAGTGGAGGTGATGACGCCGCACGACATCGCGGAACGCCACGGCGCACCCGGAGGCCAGTGGCACCACGCGGAGCTGTCGGTGGAGCAGATGCTGTTTCTCCGGCCTGCCATCGGCTTGGCGCAATATGCAACACCCCTGCACGGCCTCTATCTCGCCAGCGCCGCCATGCATCCGGGCGGTGGCGTAAATGGCAGTGCAGGCTGGAATGCCGCCGGAGCAGCGCTCGCCAAGGCAGGTGCGTCATGAAGAACGCCCACCTCCATTTCCGCCAGCCGCTGAAGACCACGCCCTTCCATCCCCGCACGGCGGCCGCCAACCGGCTGAATGCCTGGGCGCCCTGGGCGGGCTACACCACGGCGCTGAACTTCGGCGATGACTCCATGGAGTACACCGCCATCCGCAACCAGGCTGGCCTCTACGACCTCAGCCCGATGGTGAAGTACGACATCACCGGCCCTGACGCCGTGCGTTTTCTCAACCGCCTCACGTTGCGCAACGTGGCGAAACTGCAGCCCGGCCACGTGCACTACACCGCATGGTGCGACGATGCCGGCAAGCTCATCGACGACGGCACCCTCTTCCACCTCATGTCCGGCCGCTATCGCCTGTGCTGCCAGGAGCGACATCTGCCCTGGCTCCGCGACAGCGCCATCGGCTTCAACGTGAACGTGAGCGACGTCAGCGAGGACATCGCAGCGCTTTCGCTGCAGGGACCTTGCGCCTACGCCGTTCTGGCCCGCGCGGGCTTCGACGGCGCCAAGATGCTGAAGCCATTCCAGCTGGCCGACTACCGCTTCGGCACCTCCGGCAAGGTGATGATCTCGCGCACCGGCTTCACTGCCGATCTGGGCTATGAACTCTGGACGTCACCGGCCAACGCACTCGACCTGTGGGACCACCTGATGACGGCCGGCGCGCTGAACGGCCTCCGTCCCATCGGCACGACGGCGCTCAACATGGCCCGCATCGAGGCGGGCTTCATGATCGCCAACATGGATTTCATCAGCGCCACCACGGCACTCCGCCCGGACCGCACCCGCTCGCCCTTCGACATGGGCCTCGACTGGATGATCGACTTCGAGAAGGGCCCATTCAACGGCCGCGCCGCGCTGAAACGGGAACGGGACACGGGCCATACGCCGTGGGCCTTCGTGGGGCTGGACATCGACGGCAATGTGGAGGCCGAACACGCCCTGGTCTACGACAACCGGAAACATGAGGTGGGCCACATCACCGCGGCCTTGTGGTCTCCCACGACAAAGCGCAACATCGCCCTCTCCATGCTGCGACGTCCATACCATGCGGAGAAATCCAACAACCTCTGGGTGGAAATCTACGCGCCGCGCGAGCTGGAGTATCACAAGCTGATGGTGAGAGCGGCGGTCGTTCCCCGGCAATTCTTCAATCCTCCCCGCCGGCGCGCCACACCGCCAGGCCTGTTCTGATGGAGGCATGACCATGGATCACCCTCGCACCTACCATCCCGCGTCCCCGATCCTTGGCTTCTGCCCGCCTGCCCTGCCTGCCCCCTGGTACACCGATGCCACGCATTTTGCACGCGAACGCGCGGCCATCCAGGCCACAAGCTGGACCTATGTTGGCCGCGTCAACGACCTGCCCAAACTCACGCTGCGCCGCATCGAGGTGGCGGGGCAGAACCTGATGCTGGTGAAGGACGAGGCGGGAACGGTGCGCTGCTTCCACAACACCTGCCGTCATCGCGGCTCGGAGATCTGCCTGCAACCCGAACAGCGCCTGAAGGCGAAGCTGATCTCCTGCCCCTATCACGAGTGGGGCTACGACCTCACAGGCCGCCTCGCCCGCATTCCCCATGTTCCGGAAACACCGGGCTTCGACAAGTCAGCACATAATCTGCTCTCCGCCCATGTGAAGCTGTGGAACGGTTTCATCTTCGTCTGCCTCGCAAATGATCCTCCCGATTTCGCCGCGGCCCCTGACATGGGAGCGAACGCCCTCGACAATTGGCCGATGGAAACGCTTCTCACCGGCCACCGCGAAACGACCGTGCTGAACTGCAACTGGAAGGTCTTCTGGGAAAACTACAATGAATGCCTGCACTGCCCGGGCATTCATCCGAGCCTGTGCGACATGGTCCCCGTCTACGGCAAGGGCGTGATGAGCAGCGCCGAGATGCCAGGCTGGACTCCGGGCGATGCAGCCGCCTCGCCATTGAAGGAGGGTGCCCGCACCTGGACGCGCAATGGCCTGCCCTGTGGTCCGGAATTTCCGGACCTCAGCGAGGCGCAGCGCACCGCAGCCTTCACCTTCGTCACCCTGCTGCCCACCATGTATGTCGTCGCCCACGTGGACTACGTCCGCGCCGTCACCGTGCGTCCCTTCTCGCCGGAGGAAACCGAACTCACCGCCGAATGGCTCTTTCCGGCGGAGACGCTCGCCGCGCCAGGCTTCGATCTCGCCAATGTCGTCGATTTCGCCATGACCGTGATCCGCGAGGATGGCGCTGCGAGCGAGATGAACCAGCGCGGCCTGCGCAACGCGCACTTCGAACACGGCACGCTGATGCCGCAGGAATTCGACGTCTTCAACTTCCAGCAGTGGGTGCGCCGCAAGCTCGGCGAACCGCTGGTGCAGCAGCAAGTGACGTGACTAGAATGAGAAAACACCAATGAGAAACGACAGGGAAAGGAAACAGCCATGACTCTCAATCGCCGCAAGACCTTGCAACTGGCGGGCAGCAGCACGCTTCTCGCCATGCCTTTCATCCAGCGCGCCCGGGCCGAAGACAAGATCCTCAACGTCTACAACTGGGCCGACTACATCGGCGAAACGACTATCGAGGATTTCCAGAAGGCCACGGGCATCGCCGTGACCTACGACACCTACAGCTCGACTGACGAGATGCAGGCCAAGATGCTGGCCGGAAGCACGGGCTATGACGTGGTCGACATGGCGGGCATCAGCCTGGCGCGTTTCGTGGCCGCCAAGATTTACCAGAAGATCGACAGGTCCAAGCTGCCCAACTGGAAGAACCTTGATCCGGTCATCCTCAACATCCTCGAAGGCTTCGATCCCGGCATTCAGTATTCGATGCCCTACATGTGGGGCTCCGTGGGCTTCACCTACAATGTGGACATGGTGAAGGAACGCATCCCCGATGCCGATCTCGAGTCCATGGACCTCGTCATGAAGCCGGAACTCGCCCAGAAACTCTCCGACTGCGGCATTTCATGGCTTGATGAACCGACGGACACCATCATGCTGCTGCTCGACTATCTCGGCAAGCCACGAAACCTCTATGCGCCCGCGGACATGGATGCCGTCGTCGAGGCCTTCAAGAAAATCCGCTCCACCGTGCGCACTTTCGACAGCACGAACTATCTCAACGCACTCCCCAACTCCGAACTCTGCGTCGCCAACAACTGGTCCGGCGATTATTCCACGGCCAAGGCGCGCGCCGCCGAGGCGGGCGTCAAGATCAACCTCGCATACTCCGTGCCGAAGACCGGCGCGCCCGCCTGGTTCGACGTGTTCTGCATCCCCGCTGATGCCAAGAACGTGGAAAATGCCCACACCTTCCTCAACTACATGATGGAACCCGAGGTCATCGCCAAGTGCACCAACTTCACCAACTACGCCAACGCGAACCTTGCCTCCAAGGCCTTCCTCAATCCGGACGTTCTGGCCAACTCGGCAGTCTATCCCACCGATGAGCAGATGAAGCGCCTGTGGACTCCCAAGCCCCTGACGGAAGAGCAGGACCGTGCCCTCACTGAAACCTTCAACAGGATGAAGGCCGGTTGAGGCATCAGCGGCACGGGGGCACACCATGACAGCCGGCGAGTCCGCACCTCAGCAATCGGACTTCATCCACATCGAGGGTGTCACCAAGTCTTTCGGCAGCTTCAAGGCCGTGGACAACGTGACACTCTCCATCAGCAAGGGCGAACTCTTCGCCCTGCTGGGCGGCTCCGGTTGCGGCAAGACCACGCTGCTACGCATGCTGGCGGGATTTGAAACGCCGACTGCGGGCCGCATCTTCATCGACGGGCAGGACATGGCGGGCGTGCCCGCCTATGAGCGGCCCGTCAACATGATGTTTCAATCCTATGCCCTCTTCCCCCACATGACCGTGGCGAAGAACGTGGGGTATGGTCTGAAGCATGAGGACATGACGCAGGTGCAGCGCGAGGACCGCGTGCGCGAGATGCTCAACCTGGTGCAGTTGTCCCACCTCGCCGACCGCAAGCCGCACCAGCTCTCCGGTGGCCAGCGCCAGCGCGTGGCGCTGGCCCGCTCGCTTGCAAAATTGCCCAAGCTCCTGCTGCTTGATGAACCGCTGGGCGCTCTCGACAAGAAGCTGCGTGAGCACACCCAGTTCGAGATCGCCAACATCCAGTACAAGCTGGGCATCACCTTCGTGGTCGTCACCCACGACCAGGAAGAGGCGATGACACTGGCCTCGCGCATTGCCGTCATGGACAAGGGCGTGATCCGCCAGATCGGTTCGCCCTCGGATATCTACGAACATCCCAACAGCCGCTTCGTGGCCGATTTCATCGGTTCCGCAAACATGGTGGAGGCGGAAGTGACGAAAGCTGATGGCGCGGGTACGGAGGTGCTCTCGCCGTCGCTGGGCCATCCCATCCTCGTTGCATCAAGCGGCTACACGAAAGGCGACAAGGTGACACTCGCCTTCCGACCTGAGAAAGTGTCGATCTCGCGCAAGAAGCCCGCCGCGGCGAAGAATGTGCTGAAGGGCACGGTGCAGGATTTCGGATACTTCGGAAAGGATTCGCTCTACCGCATCAAGCTGCCAACCGGCCACGTTCTCTCCGTCAACGCCGTGAACGCCGAGCGGGCCGCCGCCGAGCAGGCCGTCGCCACCTGGGAAGATGAAGTCTACCTCACCATTGCGCCTGCTGCAGCCATGCTCTTTGGAGCGGAAACATGAGCGGCAGCGCGGCAGGCTGGTTCAACCGCAGGGGCTGGCGCGATCTCATCATCGGCTCGCCCTATCTCTGGCTGGTGCTGTTCTTCCTGCTGCCCTTCGTCATCGTCATCGTGATGAGCTTCGCCAAGACGGCGACGCAATCCCCGCCCTTCGCGTTCCTTCCGGATTGGCCCTTCATCCGTTTCGAAACCTACCACCGCCTCTTCACCAGCAGCCTCTATATCCGCGCCGGCATCATCTCCGTCTACAATGCGGCCGTGGCGACGCTGCTCTGCCTGCTGCTCGGCTATCCCATGGCTCTCGCCATCACACGGGCCGGCAAGTCGCTGCAGCGCTTGCTCATCATGCTGGTGGTGCTGCCCTTCTGGACCTCCTTTCTCCTGCGCGTCTATGCCTGGATTGGTCTCATGGGAAAGAACAGCTGGTTCAACAAGGCAATCACCGCCGCCTACAACACCTTCGTGCCCGCCGCCTGGGAACTTCCCGGCATACAGATGATGAACACCAATTTCGCCGTCGTGCTGGTGATGGTCTATTCCTACCTGCCCTTCATGGTGCTGCCGCTCTACGCAAACCTGGAGAAGCTCGACGGCACGCTGAATGAAGCGGCCATGGATCTGGGCTCCCGGCGCTGGGAGGTGTTCCGCGACATCACCCTTCCCCTCTCCATTCCCGGCATCATTGCGGGTGGCCTGCTGGTCTTCATTCCCGCCATGGGCGAATTGATCATCCCGAGCCTCGTCGGCAATGCGGGTGACCCGATGATCGGGCGCGTGATCCAGCAGGAATTCGGCCAGAACCGCGATTGGCCCATGGCCTCGGCGGTGGCGGTGGCACTGCTCTTCATGCTGGTCGTGCCGCTGATGCTCTACAACCACTTCGAGGCCAAGGCCCAGGCGGGAGCGCACTAGATGAAACAGCGCTCCACCTTCCTGTTCAGCGTCATGGCCTTCGGCCTCGCCTTTCTCTATGTGCCCATCCTGTCGATGATGTTCTTCTCCTTCAATCGCTCCCGCCTCGCAACGGTGTGGGGCGGATTCTCCACGCAATGGTATGGCAAGCTGTTCAGCAACAGCCAGGTGATCGACGCCGCGCTGCTCTCGCTGCGGATCGCACTCCTCAGCGCAACGCTCGCCACCATCCTCGGCACCATGGCGGGACTCGCGCTGGCACGCTTCCGCCGATTCCGTGGCCGTGCACTGCTCTCGGGACTCGTGACGGCGCCGCTCATCATGCCGGAGGTCATCACCGGCATTTCCTCGCTGCTTCTTTTCATCATGATGGCGGAATGGCTGGGCTGGCCCGGCCAGCGCGGCTTCACCACCATCACGATCGCGCACATCACCTTCTCCATGACCTATGTCACCGTCATCGTGCAGTCGCGGCTCACGGCAATGGACCTGTCCATCGAGGAAGCGGCGATGGATTTGGGCTCGCGCCCCTGGCAGGTGCTGCGCGATGTGACGCTGCCCATCATCTCGCCCGCCATTCTCTCGGGATGGCTGCTGGCCTTCACGATTTCACTCGATGACGTGGTGATCACCAGCTTTACCACTGGCCCTGGCTACACCACGCTGCCCATGCTGATCTGGAGCAAGGTGAAGCTCGGCGTGACACCGGACATCAACGCGCTCGCCACGGTGATCGTCGTGGTTGTGGCAATCGGTGTGGCGATCTCCGCAGTGATCCTGACCCGCGCCGACAAGCGCCGCGAGCGTGACATTCAAATGGCCATCGCGGCCAACAAGTGAGACCCATGACCGACTCCCGCTTCGCCATTCTCTTCGAACCCGTCCGCATCGGCCCGGTCACCGCGCCGAACCGCTTCTATCAGACGCCGCATTGCACGGGCATGGGCTACACCTATCCGCAAACCCTTGCTGCCATGCGCGAGGTGAAGGCTGAGGGCGGCTGGGGTGTGGTCAACACGGAATATTGCTCGATCCACCCCACGTCAGATGCTCAACCAGCCCAATCCTGTTCGCTCTGGGACGAAGGCGATGTGAAGAACATGGCGGTGATGACGGCGAAGGTGCACAAGCATGGTGCGCTCGCCGGCGTCGAGCTGTGGTACGGCGGCATGCGCGCGGCCAATCACTTCTCCCGCCTGCCGGTGCTGGCGCCCGTTTCCATGCCGGTGTCCGGCGCGCCCTGGCAGAGCCAGAAGATGGATGCAGCGGATTTTCGCGACTACCGCCGCTGGCATGCCGACGCCGTGCGCCGCGCTGTGCAGGCGGGATTCGACATCGTCTACGTCTACGGCGCACACACCTACCTGCTTGCGCAATTCCTCGATCCGCGCGTCAACCAGCGCGACGACGAGTATGGCGGTCTGCTGGAGAACCGCTCACGGCTCTATCGCGATGTGATCGCAGACACGCGTGACATCCTGAAAGACAAGGCCGCCCTCGCCACCCGCGTGGAAGTGACCGACGAGGACGAGACAGGGCGTGAACACCGCGCGTGGATGTTGGCAGAAATCGCCCCGGACGTGGACCTCTTCGACGTCACCATTCCCGACTACTCCCGCGAGATGGGCGCGTCGCGCTTCATCAAGGAGGGCGCATTGGAGTCCGACATCGCCCACGTGCGAAAGCTCACGGGCAAGCCGGTTGTCTCCGTCGGCCGCTTCACCAGCCCCGAGACGATGTTGTCCCAGGTGAAACGCGGCGTGCTCGACCTTGTGGGCGCCGCGCGCCCCTCTATTGCGGATCCCTTCCTGCCCACAAAAATCCGCGAAGGCCGGTTCGACGACATCCGCGAATGCATCGGCTGCAACATCTGCTACGCGCAGGACTCCTTCGGCGTCCCCATCCGCTGCACGCAGAATCCCAGCATGGGTGAGGAATGGCGCCGCGGCTGGCATCCCGAACGTCTCAACATTTCGATACGCAAGGAGCCGGTCCTTGTGGTGGGTGCCGGTCCCGCAGGGTTGGATGCTGCCCTCACACTGGGGCGGCGCGGCGTGCCCGTCTTGCTCGCCGAAGCGGCCCGCGATCTCGGTGGCCGCGTCTCGCGGGAGTCGCGACTCCCCGGCCTTGCCGAATGGGTCCGCGTGCGTGACTGGCGCGTGCACCAGATCGGCAAGCGGCCGGAAATCACCGTCTATCGCGAGAGCCTGATGGACGCCGACGCCATCCGAGCCACCGACGCAACGCAGGTGGTGATCGCCACAGGTGCGACGTGGCGGCGCAACGGATTGGGCACGACATCACCGGTACCTGTCGCAAGCTACGATGATCCCCGTACACTGACCCCCGACGACATCATGGATGGCAAGCGGCCCTTGGGCCCCGTCGTGGTGTTCGACGGCGATCACTATTATCTCGCGGCAGTCATCGCGCTCCTCCTCGCCAGCGAGGGCGTGCCCGTGACCTACGTCACCCCCGATGGCGTAGCGGCGGGCTTTTCCGCGCACACCGTTGAACAGGCGCGTACCCATGCGGCCTTGCTGGACCTCGGCGTGCCCATCATCGTGAACCAGCGCGTATCCAACCTCCTGCCCGGAGAAGCGGAACTGTCGTGCGTCTTCACTGGCAAGGTGACACGCATTGCCTGTGGAGGTTTCGTGCCCGTGACATCACGCGCTCCCAACGATGCACTCTGGCAGGAGATCAAGGACGCGCCGGGCCTTCGCGTTCATCGCATCGGTGACTGCAAGGCTCCCGGCATCATCGCCCAGGCTGTCTATGATGGCCACCGCTTCGCCCAGGAATTCGGCATGGCGGATGGCGAAGCCACAGCGAGGCGTGAACGCGTGGTCGTCGCATGACTGCGGCAGCAAGCATATCGGCACTGCTTGAGGCGCTTGATGCGCGTCTCGCAACCATCGACCTTCAGGGCGTGCGTGACGTGCGCGCCGGGCTTGCGCGCTGGCGTGATGGCCCGCAGCAGGTTGTGATACCCCGCACCTTGCCACCCTGTACCCTGTTGCCGGAAGCACTCGCCGCCATGCCAGACCGGGCCCTCGCCTCCCCCATCGCGACGGCGCTGCCCCACTTGCGCTGGAACACC
>CALMLK010000431.1 GCA_937868035.1 uncultured Alphaproteobacteria bacterium | reverse complement strand
CACCGAACGGCGTAAGCTGGCCGGCGGCGTCGACCGCAGCGTGGAATGTCGCATAGGCTGCAACACCCGTGAGTGCGAGGCCCGCACCCATGTAGTTGTAGACCCGCAGCATGTAGGCGCGAAGCCCGGGGTCGATCTCGGCGCGGCTGCCGGTCTGGGTTGAATAGCGAAGTTCAGCCATGTGGTCCCTCCAAAACTTTGCCCATGATATGGGGAAGCGGTCACTTCCCGTCAAGTTACCGCCCCGTAATGCGGCGGGGACGCTGCACCTAAGTGCCCGCTATTTCGTCCATTTTCCGGGCCAGAGTGACGTCCAGCGCCGTCAGTCCCTGGGCCGTATGGGTGGTGAGCGTCACCTCCACCTTGCCGTAGACGTTGCTCCATTCCGGATGGTGGTCCATCTTCTCGGCCACCAGCGCCACCTCGCTCATGAAGGCAAAGGCTTTCCGGAAGTTCTTGAATCTGAAAGTCTTTGTAATGGCATCCCGGCCGGAGACATCGCTCCAGTCGGGAAGGTCCTGCAACGCCTTGATGCGGGCTGCCCCCTGCAGTCGCTCACTCATACGGTAACCTCCATGAGGGACCCGAGCGGATAGGATTCCTCAACGCCGTAGGGTCCCCCGCCTTTCAGCGGCCGCGACGAGAAGAGTACGAAATGACTGACCGGGAAGGTGGCGCTGCGATAGAGACTGTGCACTTCGATCCAGCGCTGCAACGCACGCGGCTCCGGATCCTTGAGGCGGGCCAGCGTCACGTGCGGCACGAAGCGGCGCGGCTCCGCTGCAAGGCCCAGCACCTGGCACAGGCGCTCGTGAAGATCGTGCAGCCGCTTCAACTCGGCATTTTCCTCTACCCCGGCATAGATCGAATGGGGCTTGTTGCCGCCAAAGAGGCCGACACCCTTCAGCGTCAGCAGAAACGGCTTTGCATGAATGCCGTCGAGGCCATGGGCGATTTCCCGGGCGAGACCCGTTTCAATGTCGCCGATGAAGCGCAGGGTGAGATGATATTGTGAGGGGTCCATCCAGCGTGCGCCCGGCACACCGCCTTGCATGATCTGCAGGTCCAGTGCCACGTCGTCTGGCACATCAAGTCCGGTGAAGAGGCGTGGCATGGTTCCCTCCGTCATCTTCTGGTCCACAACGCTAGCGCGATTCGCCGCGCCGCCAAGTTATTTTTTCGTCAGCGCCAGCAGGCGCTCGACCGCAGGCAGCATGCGCGCCACGATCACATCAACACCTTCGGCTGTCGGATGAAGACCGTCCTCCTGGTTCAGTTTGGGATCGGCGGCAACGCCATCGAGAAAAAACGGATACACCACAACGCCAGGGCGGCCTTCGAGTTTCCTGTAGATGGCCTCAAAGGCTTGGGCATAGTCCGGGCCGAGATTGGGGGGCGCCCGCATGCCTGCCACCAGCGCCGGCAGGGTACGGGAGGAGAGCTTCGTCAGGATTTCGCTGAGCGCCGCCTCCGCCTGGGCCGGGTCAAGGCCGCGCAGTGCATCATTGGCGCCCAGTTCCACGATGACGGCGTCCACATCATCCGTGAGAGACCAGTCGAGCCGGGCCGCACCCTGCGCCACGGTATCGCCCGACACACCCGCGTTGATCACCGTGACGTCACGCCCCTTGGCCTTGAGGGCAGCCTCGAGTTTGGCCGGAAAGGCCTGCGAAGGGTCGAGACCGAGACCCGCAGTCAGGCTGTCACCCAGCGCCAGGATCGTTTGAGGTTCGGCCCTTGCCTGCGGACTGGACATCAGCAGGCAGGCGGACACGAGCAGGATGAGGGCGCGGAAAGTCTTGGGCATGGCGTCCATGTGGTGCGAATCGCCGTAAGGTGCAAGGCGTGCTGGCAATCGCCCCGGCTGCAACCCATATGAGTGGCCCCCGTGGCCTGGACCCCTGCATGACGTCTCCTCTTCTTTCCCTCTCCCATGTCGACCTCACCCTCACCTCGCGCGCCGGTGCTGTTCACATCCTGCAGGACGTGAGCCTGGCCATTGAGGCAGGCGAGGCCGTGGGGATTGTCGGACCCTCCGGCTCCGGCAAGACCTCGCTCCTCATGGTGATGTCTGGTCTTGAACCTGCGACGGGCGGCAAGGTGATGCTGGATGGCAACGACCTCACTGGCCGCTCGGAGGAACAACTGGCCCGCCTCCGCCGCGAGACCATCGGCATCGTCTTCCAGGCGTTTCATCTGATACCGACGCTGACGGCGCTTGAAAACGTGGCCATTCCCATGGAGTTCCGCGGCCTCGCCGATGCAGGCGAACGTGCCCGCGCCGCCCTCGTCCGGGTGGGATTGGGCCACCGGCTCGATCACTATCCGGGCCAGCTTTCGGGTGGCGAGCAACAACGCGTCGCCATTGCCCGGGCCCTCGCTGCGGGTGCCCGCGTCCTCCTCGCCGACGAACCCACCGGCAACCTCGACCAGGAGACGGGCCAGGCGATCATCGATCTCCTCTTCGACCTCAAGGCCCGCGAGGGCGCAACGCTCCTGCTTGTCACCCACGACCGCAGCCTCGCCGCCCGCTGCGGGCGCATCATCGAGGTGCGTGACGGCAAGGTGAGCGAAAGCACTTCCACATGACCGCCCGGCCATTTCTCTGGCTGCGCTATGCCCGCAAGAACCTGCGCTCCGGACTGCAGGGATTCTGGATCTATCTCGCCTGCCTCACGCTCGGCGTTGCGGCGATTGCCATTGTCGGAAGTCTGGTGGCGGCGGTTGATCGTGGCCTCACCGAACAGGGCCAGCCACTCCTCGGCGGTGACGTCGAATTCTCGCTCATTCACCGCGAGGCGACAGCACAAGAACAGGCCTTCATGGCAAGCAAGGGCAGCGTGAGCCGCATCGCCACGCTTCGCGCCATGGCAACGGCCAACGGCAAGTCCACGCTCGTCGAGATCAAGGCCGTCGATGACGCCTATCCCCTGTACGGCACGCTCACCTACGCGCCGGGCGCCGCGGCAAACCCTTTCGCGGTGACGCAAGGCATTGATGGCGTGGCCGTCGACCCGCTCCTGCTCGGCCGCCTCGGCATAAGCGCCGGCGGCACCGTTCGCATTGGCACCAAGGACTTGCGCGTCCAGGCGGTGATCGCCGCCGAACCGGACCGCATATCCGATGGCATCATTCTCGGCCCGCGCATGATGATGAGTGGCGAAGCCCTGCGAGCTACCGGCCTCATCCAGCCCGGTTCGCTCATCACCTGGCGTTATCGTGTGAAGCTGCCGGCGGATGCACCGCTCTCCGCCGCAAAGGCGGTGGTGGCAGAGGCTGAGGCACGGTTCCCGGACGCGGGCTGGCGCGTGCGGGCGCGCGACAACGCTGCCCAGGGAACCGAGCGCTTTGTCGAACGCCTCGGTTATTTCATGGCCCTCGTCGGCATCGCCGCACTGGTGATCGGTGGCGCCGGGATTGCCAATGCCGTCTCGGCCTTCATCACCCGCCGCACCTCAGCGATTGCCACGCTGAAATGCATCGGCCTCTCCAGCCGTGATGTCATTGGCCTCTACCTCACGGAGATTTTGCTTGTGGGCCTGCTCGGCATTGCCGTGGCCTTGCTGGCAGGGGCCGTTTCGCCATTCGTGGTGAAAGCGCTCTTCGCCGACCTTCTTCCCTTGCCACTGGCCAGCGCCGTGGCGTGGAGGCCGCTGGCTTTTGCAGCACTGCTGGGTGTGCTCGTCACGCTTGCTGCGGCAAGCCTGCCTCTTGCCCGCATCAGCGACGTTGCGGGCGCTGCCCTGTTCCGCGGAAGTCTTGCGGCAACGTCGGGACGCCTCTCGCTCACAGGCCTTGCCATCACCTTGCTGCTCATGGCGCTTGCCGCCACGGCCGTCCTGTTCAGCTTTGACGACATGAGGGTCACGGCCTTTTATCTCGCCGGCATCGCGGGGGCGTTCCTGCTGCTGGCGCTGCTGGCCTGGGCGCTGATGAAACTCGTCGCTGCCTTGCCACGTCCGCGCAATGTCTATCTGCGCCATGCGCTGCTCGCGATGCACCGCCCCGGTGCCTCTGCCGTGTCTGTGATCCTTGCACTTGGCCTCGGACTCACGCTTTTCGTGGCCCTGGCGCTGACCGACCGCACCATCTCCCGCGAACTTCAGTCGGGCATTCCCCAGAAGGCGCCAGCGTTCTTTGTGCTGGATGTGCGGAATGACGAACTCCCGGCCTTCCGTGCCTCTGTTTTGAAGGAACCTGGTGTCACCGCCGTGAGCAATGCGCCGATGCTGCGCGGGCGAATCGTTGCGGTGAAGGGAGTCCCCGCCGAGCAGGTGAAGGTGGCGCCTGATGCCGCATGGGCACTCAAGGGCGACCGGGGCCTTACGTATTCGGACACAGTGCCGGAGGGCTCGACGCTCGTCAGCGGCACGTGGTGGCCCGCCGGTTATGCAGGGCCGCCGCTCGTCTCCATGGTGGACGAGATTGCCGATGGATTGGGTCTCGTCATCGGCGACAAGATCAGGGTCAATGTCCTCGGCCGCGAAATCGAGGCAGAAGTGGCGAGTCTCCGTCGCGTGAACTGGCGCAGCATGGGCATCAACTTCGTCATGGTGTTCTCGCCCAACACCTTGAAGTCTGCCCCGCACAGCCATGTCGTGACGATCGAGATGACGGGTGGCGACGAGGCCGCCCTTCTTAACCACATGGCGCAGCAGTTCCCGTCGGTGACGGCGGTGCGCGTGAAGGAGGCCTTGGCAACGGTGGGCGATCTGCTGGGCAAGATGCTGGCCGCCGTGCGCGGTGCCAATGTCCTGACCCTGCTCACGGGCGTGCTGGTGCTGGCGGGTGCGCTGGCGTCCAGTCTTGCAGCCCGGAGCTACGAGGCGGTCGTGCTCAAGACCTATGGCGCCACGCGGCGGCAACTGCTGCTGGCCTTCATGGTGGAATATGGCCTCCTCGGTCTTGTCTCTGCCCTGTGCGGCATGGCGGTGGGGGCGGCGGGGGCGTGGTATCTGTCATCCTTCATCCTCGACCTGGGCTTTTCGTTTTCCTGGCCGGTGGCCTTCCTCACCGCCTTCATGGCGATGGTGCTCACGATCACCGCCGGACTGGCCGTCACGGCGCGCGCCCTCTCGGTCAAGCCCTCAAGCCATTTGCGCAACGAATGACAGGCCGCTAACACAGGCGTCATGGTCGTCCTCAACAAGATTTACACCCGCACCGGCGATGGCGGTGACACAGCCCTTGGCTCCGGTGAACGTGTCTCGAAGGCACATCTGCGTATCTCTGCCTACGGCACCGTCGATGAAACCAATGCCGTGATCGGCATCGTGCGCCTGCATACGGTCGATACCGCGCTGGCGGAACTCGATGCCATGCTGGTCCGCATCCAGAATGAGCTGTTCGATCTCGGGGCCGATCTCTGCGTGCCGGACCGGGGCGAGCCCCTGGCCTGCGAGCCCTTGCGCATGACGGCGGCGCAGGCAGCGCGCCTTGAGTCTGAGATCGACACGTTGAATGCGGAGTTGCAGCCGTTGCGTTCTTTCGTGCTGCCCGGCGGACATCCCGCCGCGGCACATCTGCATCTCGCGCGGACCGTGGCCCGCCGCGCCGAGCGGCAGATGGTGGCGCTCAAGGCACAGGGCGGCGAACATGTGAGCGACGCCGGCATCACCTACATCAACCGCCTCTCCGATTTCCTCTTCGTCGCCAGCCGCTGGGTGAACGCCCGCACGGGTGGCGGTGATCCTCTCTGGGTTCCGGGGAAGACGCGCAGCTGATGACGGCCCTCATTGCTGGCCTCCTGTTGGGCGGAAGCCTGATCGTGGCCATTGGCGCGCAGAATGCCTTCGTCATCCGGCAGGGCATCAGCGGCCATCACATCTTCTGGATCTGTCTGTTCTGTGCGGCGAGTGACGCGCTGCTGATCTGGAGTGGCGTCTTCGGCCTGGGGGCCGTCGTCAGGGCCATCCCCGCCTTCGTTCCCGTGATGACCTATGGCGGTGCGGCATTTCTTGCGGTCTATGGTCTCATGGCGGCGCGGCGGGCGTTTTCACCCCACGGCATGGAGGGTCCGGCCGCCGATGTTCCGGGCCTCTCGGCAGCACTGGCGCAATGCGCCGCCTTCACCTTTCTCAATCCCCACGTCTATCTGGACACGGTCATTCTTGTGGGTTCCATTGCCAATGCCCGTCCCGCGGGCGAGCAGATCCCCTTTGCGGCAGGCGCCTCGCTGGCGTCGCTCATCTGGTTCTTCGTGATCGGCTATGGCGCGGCAGCGCTCCGCCCGGTGCTGGCGCGCCCTTTGGTCTGGCGGGTGATCGACGCCACCATTGCGGCCGTCATGTTTGTTCTCGCTGGCAGGCTGGTCTTGGGCTAACCCTGTGACATGCTTGTGCCGCTCAAGGACGACAACCCGCTGCAGGTGATCCGTTTTCAGGTCGTGACGGCGCTGATCGTGGCGGTGAATGTGGTGATCTTCTTCTTCACCGGCGCCCTTGCCCGCCCGGAATTCTCGTCCGCCATCGCCAGCGCCTACGGCGTTGTGCCGGTGGAACTGTTCAGCCCGGGCATGATCGTTCCCATGTCACTGGAGCCGGTGCCGGAACCCGTGACGCTCATCACCTACATGTTCCTGCACGGCGGCTGGCTGCACCTGCTGTTCAACATGGCCTTCCTCTGGGTCTTTGCCGATAATGTGGAGGATGCCTTCGGCCATGTGGGCTTCCTGCTGTTCTATGTCCTGTGCGGCATTGCCGGCGGATTGATGCACGCCATCATGCAGCCGCTCAGCCAGCTCCCCGTGATCGGAGCCTCGGGTGCCGTGTCTGGCGTTCTGGGTGCCTATATCCTGCTGTTTCCCAAGGCGCGGCTGTGGATCTTCTTCTACCTTCCCGTGCCGTTCCGCATCCCGGCAATCATCGTGCTGGGCGCCTGGTTCGCGTTGCAGGTGCTGGGCGTCTTCACGCCGGTCGAGGAAGGTCAGCTCGTGGCCTGGTGGGCCCACATCGGTGGCTTTGTCACCGGCCTGCTGCTGACATTGCTCCTGCGCTCGCGGCTTCTGGTGCGGACATGAAGGCGTAGTCGCCGTCGCACTCTTCCTGGAGACGCCCCGGCAGCACTTCGTCGTCGGCGTGCAGCGCATCGCGAAGATCAGCCAGCACATCCTCTGCCGCCAGTGGCGAACGGGCCAGCAGGTGAACATGGATTTCATCGATTCCGAGCCGCGCCACGTGGGCGGCTTCGCTGCTCATCATCGTTCCATCCCAGAAGGGCGTGAAACGTCCGACCGCGAGCGCAATACGGAGATGACCTTCGCGCCGCACGGCCACATAGATGGCACCCGGCAGGGGTGGGCAATTCTCCGGCTCGTAGACCGAATGAATGTATTTTTGTCCTGACGCACCATGCCAATACCAGAACCGCTCCTGCAGGCCGGGATCGGATGTGAGTTCGACGGTGATGGGGGAACCATGAATCAGCATGAGAACGAAGATAGAACAACGTCGCGATTCGTCAAGAACAAAAAAAGAACTCAACCGCAGACGGCGAATCCGCAGCTGAGGCAAGTGGTACATCCCTCCCGCGCCGTCAGCTCGAAACTGCCGCAGGAAGGGCACGAGCGGTCCTCGTCCTGCCGCGCCGAGAGGATGGAACCGGTCACCGCATTGGGCCGGAAGGTGGTGCAACCCTTGAGGCCGAGGCGGTAGGCCTGTTCATAGACCGTGCGGAAGGCCTCGAAGGGCAGCGTCTCCGGCACGTTGATGGTCTTGGAAATGGAACTGTCCACATGCGCCTGCGCCGCCGCCTGCATGGCGAGGTGTTCCTCCGGTGTGAGGTCTGCCGCTGTGACCAGGGAGGGAGGCCGCGTGCCCCGGCGCTTGTCCGCGCGCCACAGGCGATAGGCATGGTCCTCCATGGCGACGGTGCGCTGCGAACCATCCGCTTCCAGGATGTGCCGGTCATAGGACAGCGAAAAGATCGGTTCGATGCCGCTCGACACATTCCCCGCCACGAGCGAGATCGTGCCCGTGGGCGCAACCGAGGTGAGCAGCCCGTTGCGCAATCCCCGCCGCGCGATCATCTCGCGGTGCCGCTGCGGCAACCGCTGACCATAGGCCGTGGCGAGATAGGCCTCCGCATCAAAGAGTGGGAAGACACCCTTCTCCTGCGCCAGCCCGGCACTGGTCTCCAGCGCGGCCTCCTGGATCGCCTGCATCCAGGCACCCGTCGCGGCCACGGCATCGGGCGAACCGTAGCGGAGGCCACACATGAACAGCGCATCCGCAAGCCCCGTGACGCCAAGCCCGAGGCGGCGCTTGTTCAGGGCTTCGGCACGCTGCTGCGGCAGCGGATAATTGGAGACGTCAACGACATCATCCAGGAAGCGGATCGCAACCTCCGCCGCGGCCCGCAATTTCACCATATCAAGCTGCGCCCCACCGGTGAACGGATCCTGCACGAAGCGCGTGAGGTTGAGCGAGCCCAGCAGGCACGCGCCATAGGGCGGCAACGGTTGTTCGCCGCACGGGTTGGTGCAGGAGATCGTCTCGCAATAGGCCAGCGGATTGAGCCGGTTGATCCGGTCGATGAAGATCACGCCCGGTTCGGCCACGTCGTAGGTGGCGCGCATGATGCGGTCCCACAGGTTGCGCGCCCGCAGTGTCCGGAACACCGTGCCGCCGAACACCAGCGGCCAGTCCGCATCCCCTTCCACCGCAGCCATGAAATCATCCGTCACCAGCACGGAGAGATTGAAATTGCGGAGGCGCCGGGGATCCCGCTTCGCCTCGATGAAGTCTTCGATGTCGGGATGGTCGCAGCGCAGCGTTCCCATCATGGCACCACGCCGTGCCCCCGCCGACATGATGGTGCGGCACATGGAATCCCACACATCCATGAAGGAGAGTGGCCCCGAGGCGTCGGCACCGACGCCATGCACCAGCGCACCCTTGGGACGGAGCGTCGAGAAATCATGGCCGATGCCACCACCCTGCTGCAGCGTCTGCGCGGCCTGCTTGAGGCCATCGAAAATGCCGGCAATTGAATCCGGCACCGTTCCCATGACGAAACAATTGAACAGCGTCACCTCGCGCTGACTGCCCGCCCCCGCGAGGATGCGGCCCGCAGGCAGGAAGGCGAAGTCGTCCATCAGCTCGCGGAAGCGCTTCTCCCACAGCGGCCGCAACGCCTCTGGTTCGGCTGCAGCGACCGCCCGGGCCACCCGCGCAAAGCTGTCGCGGATGGAGGTTTCACCCTCCTGCCGGTACTTGAGGGACCAGATGTCACTGGCCACGTCACTGTCGGGCACGCGTTGCAGCATCCCCCCAATCTAGGGGCCGGGGCGGGGCGAGTCCAGAAGTTGTTCTAGTTTTGTTTCCGCGCTTCCGCCACCAGCACGCGCGTCGAGGCCTCGATCCGGGCCTCCAGTTCTGCCTGGAACTGCTTGCGCGGCAGCCCCGGCGGAATGGCCGGCAGGAACTCGATCACGATGGTGCCGGGGAGACGCAGGAACTTGCGCCGCGGCCAGAACAGCCCGGCATTGAGGCCGAAGGGAACGCACGGTACGTCGAGCGCCCCGTAGAGGGCAGCTGCACCCGGCTTGTAGTCCGGCGGATCATCGGGGCCCTTGCGCGTTCCTTCCGGCATGATGACGATCTGCCGCCCGTCTGCGATCTCGCGCTTGCCACGCGCCACCATCTTCTTCAGCGCCCCTGTTCCCGCCGAACGCTCCACCGCAATCATGCGGAACTTGAGCGCGAACCAGCCGAAGAGCGGAATGAGGGTCAGCTCCTTCTTCAACACCATGCAGGGGTCCGGCAACAGCGGCAGGATGGCGAAGGTCTCCCAGAAGGACTGGTGCTTGCCGGCCACCAGGGCAGCGCCCTTGGGCAGATGCTCGGCGCCCCGCACCTCCATGCGCGTCCCCGCGATCACCCGCAGGAGCCACACCGAACTCCGCGCCCAGGTCTTGAGACCCGTCATGGCCCATGACCGCGGGCACAGCATCAGCCACGACCCCAGCACCAGGAACAGCACGAGGTTCACATAGAAGACGACATTGAACACGAGAGACCGCACGGCGGTCATGACAGGAGCCTCAGCATGCGCAGCAGTGTAATGCGCGAGGTGACGAGCGCAAGCAGCGTCGCCGCGAATGGCACGGCCACGAGGGCCGCGGGCACCGCCCACCATTGCGAATCAGGAACATAGAAAAGCGAACGGCTCGCCGCCGCCAGTCCGTCCGCCTGCGGCATCCCCGCATCGCCCAGCACGAAGAACGTCAGCAGCGCCAGCAGCACGCCAAGTCCGCCGGCCCACAGCCCCGTGGCCAGGAAGCGCCTGTTGATGGCGCGCGCGATGTATCCATCCTCGGCGCCCACAAGATGCAGCACATCCACCGTCTGGCGGTTCGCCTCCAGCACGGCGCGCGTGGCAAAGATCACCATGGCCACGGCCGATCCGCCGATCAGCAGGAGAATGAGCGACGCCAGCACCGTGAGCGTGCCCGCCATGCGCTTCAGTTCATCTTCCCAGCGCCGGTGCGTATCGAGGCTGGCACCCGGCGTCACCGCCGTCAGCCGCTCTGCCAGTGCGGTGAAATCCGGCGGCTGTTCGGGATTGACGGCAACGCGCACGATGCGCGGCACCGGCAGTGCATCGAGGCCTTCAGACCCGAGCCACGGCTCCAGCAGCGCCTCCGCCGCCTTGCGCCCGATGTCGTCCGCCCCCGTCACGCCGGGCGTGTCCTGCAGCACCTGCAGCACCGCCGCAACGTCGGCATCAATGTCGCGCGCTTCCACTTCGCGCACCTGCACCGTCACCTCGCGCGAAAGCCCGCGCGACCAGTTGTCCACCGCCCGGTCGATGAGCACCAGCGCACCGATCGCGAGGCAGGCGAGATAGCACATGACCGTCATGGTGGCCGTGAGCGTTCGGAGGCTCGCCGCTTCCTTGGGGATTACTGCACCCGGTCTGCGCTCAGCCATCACAGCACCCTCAGGGTGCCGTCCTGCAGATGCAGCACGGGCGCACGCACCTGCTTGAACAGGCCCTGGTCATGGGTGGCGAGCAGCACCGTCGTGCCCAGCCGGTTCAGTTCGGCGAAGAGATGGATGAGACGGCGCGCCAGCACAGGATCGACATTGCCCGTGGGTTCATCCGCGAGCAGCAATTCGGGCTTGGCAATGACGGCCCGCGCGATGGCCGCGCGCTGCTTCTCCCCGCCGGAAAGCACGGCGGGAAAGGCATGGGCCTGCTTCTTGAGACCCACCCAGTCGAGGAGATCCATCACGTCGCGGCTGTAGCTTGAAGGCGCCTGGCCGGAAACGCGCAAGGGCAGCGCCACATTGTCGAAGGTCGAGAGATGGTCGAGCAGGCGGAATTCCTGGAAGACAACGCCCACCCGGCGGCGCACCGGCGGCAGCGCGCTTCGCGGCAGCCGCGTTACATCCTCGCCGAACAGCCGGATGCGCCCATGGCTCGGCCGCAGCGCCAGGAAGAGCAGGCGCAGCAGGGTCGTCTTGCCCGCCCCCGAAGGTCCCGTGAGGAACGAGAAAGCCCCCCGCTGCAGGCGAAAGCTCACT
>CALMLK010000430.1 GCA_937868035.1 uncultured Alphaproteobacteria bacterium | reverse complement strand
GCGTCACCACCGTGAAGAAGGGCGACCACGTCATTCCGCTCTACACGCCGGAATGCCGCCAGTGTCCCTCCTGCCTGTCGCGCAAGACCAACCTCTGCACCGCCATTCGCTCGACGCAAGGTCAGGGCCTGATGCCGGACGGCACCTCGCGCTTCTCCTACAAGGGCCAGAAGATCCATCACTACATGGGCTGTTCGACCTTCTCGAACTACACGGTGCTGCCCGAGATCGCGCTGGCCAAGGTCAATCCCGCCGCGCCCTTCGACAAGATCTGCTACATCGGCTGCGGCGTCACCACGGGCGTGGGCGCGGTCCTCAACACGGCCAAGGTTGAACAGGGCGCAACCGCCGCCGTCTTCGGCCTCGGCGGCATCGGTCTCAACGTGATCCAGGGCCTCAAGATGGCCGGCGCCGACATGATCATCGGCGTGGACCTCAACAACTCCAAGAAGGAGTGGGGCGAGCGCTTCGGCATGACCCACTTCGTCAATCCCGCCGAGATCGAAGGCGACGTCGTCTCCCACATAGTCAACATGACGAAGCGTGGTGCCGACCAGATCGGCGGCGCCGACTACACCTTCGACTGCACGGGCAATGTGAAGGTCATGCGCCAGGCACTGGAATGTTCGCACCGGGGCTGGGGCCAGTCGATCATCATCGGCGTGGCGGGGGCAGGCCAGGAAATTTCCACCCGTCCCTTCCAGCTTGTGACCGGACGCACATGGAAGGGTACGGCCTTCGGCGGTGCCCGCGGCCGCACCGACGTTCCCAAGATCGTCGACTGGTACATGGACGGCAAGATCCAGATCGATCCCATGATCACCCACATCCTGCCCCTGGAAGACATCAACAAGGCCTTCGATCTGATGCACGAAGGCAAGTCGATCAGAAGCGTCGTCGTATTCTGAGTATTACGGAAGCCGGGTTCAAACACAGGGAGAACGAGAATGGCGCGTAAGGCAGTTAAGAAGGCCGCAAAGGCCAAGAAGGCAGCACGCAAGCCCGCGCGCAAGAGCGCACCGGCAATTGCGTTGCACCCCTCGATCGACAAGGGCGTTGCCAAGTCGGGCAAGAAGGGCTTCGCGGGCGGCAGGCTCACCTGCAACTGCAGCACCGACCCGGTGGTGGTCGAACTGTCGTCGCAGAGCATGCACAACCATGCCTGCGGCTGCACCAAATGCTGGAAGCCGGAAGGCGCCATCTTCTCCGTCGTGGCCGTTGTGCCGAGCGACAAGGTGAAGGTCGTGCAGAACGGCGACAAGCTGAAAGTGGTTGACACCTCCGCCCTCATCCAGCGCCACGCCTGCACGGGCTGCGGTGCCCATCTCCATGGGCCCGTGGAACGCGCCGGCCACCCCTTCCAGGGATTGACCTTCGTCCACACCGAACTGTCCAAGGACAAGGGCTGGTCGCCGCCCACTTTCGCAGCCTTCGTCTCGTCGGTCATCGAGAGCGGCGTGCCGCCCTCCAGGATGCCCGCCATCCGCAAGCGCCTCAAGCAGCTGGGTCTCGAGCCCTATGACTGCCTGTCGCCGGCACTCATGGACTATCTCGCAGCAGAGTCCGCCAAGAAATCAGGCACCTATCGCGAGAGTTGAGCGAACCAATTCGGAACTTCCGAAGTGCAGGGGGCCCCTTGGCCCCCTGTTCTTTTGCTGCGGCTTCATGTCAGGCCGCGCTGTCCCAGAATTCGCCTTCTTTCCGTGGTGCAAGGCGCTCGATTTCGACCCACAAGTTCATGACGGCTCTGTGAAAATGCCACTTTACAAAAATAACCAGCAAGCCCACACGTCCGCCGCATAGACTGACAGTACAAGACATGAACACGTCCCGCAGGAATTTCATCGGGCAGGCAGCGCGACTCGCTGCTCTGGCCACCGCCCTCAAGTCGGGATTCGTCCCCGAAGCCGCCGCCGAAGACATGTATGGACCGTTCACGGATTTCCGTGACGACTTCGTCCGCAATCTCGCCCGCGATCTCGCCGCAAAGCCCTTCGTCGACGAAAAGATCGAGATGCCCGCCGGATTCGACGTGAGCACCTACGACCAATACCGCGACATCCGCTTCAACCCGGACCGGGCGATCTGGAAGGGTGAGGATCACAAGTTCTCCTTCGACCTCTTTCACTCCGGATTCCTGTTCACGCGTCCGGTTGACATCTACGTCGTGCAGGACAGCCAGCAGGCCAAGCTGAACTACGATCCCGCGCTCTTCGTCTTCGGCCCTTCGGTGAAGCGCCCCGATGGCAAGACGGATCTGCACTATGCCGGTTTCCGCCTCCGCCATCCCATCAACTCCCCCGATGTCGATGACGAGTTTCTCGTGTTTCAGGGTGCCTCCTACTTCCGCGCCGTCGGCAAGGGATTGCTCTACGGCCTGTCGGCGCGCGGCCTCGCCGTCGACACGGGCCAGCCCTCTGGCGAGGAATTCCCCTTCTTCAAGTCGTTCTGGATTCGCAGGCCCGAACCCGCCACCGGGATCATCGTTGTGGAAGCCCTTCTCGACAGTCCCTCGGTCACGGGCGCCTACCGCTTCTCCGTGAAGCCCGGCGAAGACACGCAGATGGACACGGAGGTGACGCTGTTCCCTCGCCGTGATCTGCCGCATGTCGGCATCGCGCCGCTGACCAGCATGTTCCTCTTCAACGCCATCGGCCGCCCGGTGGAAGACTATCGCAACGCCGTCCATGATTCGGATGGCCTGATGATGCAGACGGGCACCGGGGAATGGCTCTGGCGTCCACTCTCCAATCCCAAGACGCTGCAGGTGAGCGCCTTCCAGGACAAGAGCCCGCGCGGCTTTGGCCTCATGCAGCGCACGCGCCGCTACGAGGACTTCCTCGATCTCGAATCCCGTTACGAGCGCCGCCCCAGCCTGTGGGTCGAACCGATCGGCGACTGGGGAGCAGGCTTCGTGCAACTCTTCGAAATCCCGACGCAGCTTGAGACCAACGACAACATCGTCTCCTACTGGCAGCCGAAGGACGCGCTTGCCGCGGGCGCCAGCTACACCTTTGTCTACCGGCTGCACTGGTGCGAGCACTGGCCTGCGGAGCAGCCGCCGCCAGTCGGCCTCGTGTCCTATTCCGGCTCCGGCGTGGACTACAACTACACCGCCAATCCTCCCGCCTATGATCTCAACCTCCGCCTCTACGTGGTGGAGTTTGATGGCGGCCCGGCGGCCGGCGAATTCACCGCTGACGTCACCGCAAGCGCTGGCACCATCAGCAAGATCGTGACCTATCCCAATCCGGTCAAGAACACGACGCGCCTCTCCTTTGCCCATGACACCACCGGCACCGACGTCGCCGAACTGCGCGCCGTCATCAAGCGCGGCGGCGTGATTGCAGGTGAGACGTGGCTTTTCAGGTGGACACGGTCTTGATCCACATGCCGCCGGAATCCCGGCTCGACATGCCGGTGCAAAGCCTCACGGCCTGCACCGCGCCCGAGCGGTCGCATCGCCCTCCGGCGGATGTGCATCTGGCGCGCATCTTCGTGTTCGGATTGACGGCGCTCCTCACCAGCGCCGGCACCTATGGCATGTACGAGGTCATCAGCCCCGTGAACGTGACGTGGCTGCAGCTCTTCTTCGCCGCCGTCTTCGCGATGACCTTCACCTGGATTTCCTTCGCCTGCGCCAGCGCCATCGTGGGCTTCGCCGTGCTGTTGCGCAACAAGGCACCGGCCCCGCTGCCGCACGCGGAGATGGGCCGGACGGCATTGCTCATGCCGGTCTACAATGAAAATCCGCAACAGGTCTTCGCCACGCTGGAACGCATGGCGCGCAGCCTCATCTGGCAGGGCGCGCAGCGCCATTTCGACATCTTCATTCTCAGCGACACCCGCAAGGACCCGGTGGCCGTGGAAGAGTTGCAGTGCTTCCAGTCGCTCCGCACCGCGCTGCGTGGCGAGATGGGTGTCTACTACCGCCGCCGTGCCGACAATCATCACCGCAAGGCCGGCAACATCGCCGACTTCGTCACCCGCTGGGGCGGATCCTACGATCACATGATCGTCCTCGATGCCGACAGCGAGATGAGCGGCGCACTGCTTGTCTCCCTGGCATCGGCCATGGCGGCGGACCCGGCTGCGGGCATCATCCAGACACTGCCACTGCTGCGCAACCGCTGGAGTCCCTATGCGCGCATGACGCAGTTTGCCGGACGGGTCTATGGCCCGGTCGTGGCGGCAGGCCTCGCGGCCTGGCACGGGCGCGACGGCAACTACTGGGGCCACAACGCCATCATTCGAACCCGGGCCTTCGCGCAGTCCGCGGGACTTCCCGAACTGCCGGGACGGAAACCTTTCGGCGGCCACATCCTCAGCCATGACTTCATCGAGGCCGCCCTCATGCGCCGCGCCGGCTGGGCCGTTTACATGCTGCCGCACCTGCAAGGCTCCTATGAGGAAACGCCGCCGTCGCTCATCGATCTCGCAGCACGCGACAAACGCTGGGCGCAGGGCAATTTGCAGCACATCAAGATCGTTGCGGCAAAGGGCCTGAGCTGGGTCAGCCGCGTGCATCTCATCCAGGGCATCATGTCCTATCTCGCTTCGCCGCTGTGGCTGCTGATGCTTCTGGCAGGTCTCGGCCTCGCACTTGTGGCGCGTTACACCGAGCCCAATTATTTCTCGGAGGGCTTCTCGCTCTTCCCGGCCTGGCCCGTGTTCGATCCGGAGCTGGCGCTGCGCCTCCTCGGCGTCACGGGTATCGTTCTCTACCTGCCCAAGTGCCTCGGCCTCGTGCTGGCGCTGCGCGACCCCGATCTGCGCAAGGGCTGCGGCGGGGCCACGGGCCTCATCCGCAGTGTTGCAGCCGAAACGGCTCTCTCCATGTTGCTGTCGCCGGTGATGATGCTGTTGCAGACGCGCTTCGTGATCGACATCGTCATGGGCCGCGACTCCGGCTGGAACACCCAGAACCGCGACGACGCCGCCGTGCCCTTTGCCGAAACACTGCACCGCCACGCCATTCACGCACTGGCAGGATTGATCCTGGGAGCTGCGAGCTTCGCAATCTCCTGGGCCACGTTCCTGTGGTTCCTTCCCATCATGGCCGGACTTGTGCTGTCGCCCGCCGTATCCTGGGCGACGGGCCATCCTGCCATTGGCCGTGCCCTGTGGCGCGCCAACGTCTTCCGCATTCCCGAGGAAGATGAAGCCGCCGCCACCCCCGTTGCCATCACCACCGTTCTGCAGGCGGCTGAATAGCGATGGGCACGCCGGACCTGCCGCCGCAGCGCCTGCGGCAACGCGTGCTCGCCTTCCTCAAGCGTGATCTTTGGAAATTCATCGCCGCCTATGTGCTGTTGCTCGCGGTGATGGCCTGGCTTGGGCGCTGGACACCGGAGTATCTCGCAGGCCGTGACCTGTGGCATTTCCTCGTGACGCGGATGATCGTCGCCATGGTGATGCTGGGCGTGTTTGCATCCTTCATCCGGCTCTTTCCCGCAGCCCTGCTGCTGGCCGCCACGCTGCTGCTGGCCGGCACCATCTCGGCCATCAAGCGCGACGCCACGGGCGAACCCTTCCAGGTGAGTGATCTCTTTCTTTCGGCCCATGCACCGGCACTGCTCAGCTATGTGGGCTGGGGCTATTGGCTCACGGCTGCACTCATCATTCCGGCATTGCTCCATGCGCTGAGCAACCTGCGCTTCCGCCTGTGGAGCCTGCCGCTCGCTCTTGTCTGCGCGGGATTGCTCTCCACCTACCGGCTGGAACCCGTGGTCAAGTGGATCCATGACAACTCCTACTGGATCGGGGTCGAGAATCTCACCTTCAGCCAGGCCGAGAGCGAACGCATGAACGGACTCGCCACCCATCTCTATTTCTCCACGGCGGGCCTGCGCCTGAAAACCTTCACCGATGCAGACGTGCGCGCCGCCATGGCCGCTCTCGATGTACCACCTCCACCACCAACCCGCACGGCGCCCTTGCCTGACGTCTTCGTGGTGCTGGGCGAAGCCTGGTGGCGCGATCCGTCTGACGCGCAAAGCCCCATCGACAAGCTCGTCGCCGCCGGCTTCACTGAAGGCACGGCCATTTCGCCCGTCTATGGCGGCACCACGCCCAATGCGGAATTTGAAGTGCTGACAGGCATTCCTGCCCACAGCTTCATGTCCGGGATCATTCCCTATCAGCACTTCGTGCAGTATTTCAGTGAGCATACCCGCAGCCTGCCACGCCTGCTGCAAGCCCTCGGCTATGAGGCTCACGCCTATCACAACTTTGAACGGCGCTTCTGGCTGCGCGACCAGGTCTATCCCCTCCTCGGCTTCGCGAGCTTCGACAGCATGGAAACGATGGCGCTGGAAAAGCAGAAGAACGGCTGGCCCACCGATGCCGGTTTGTTTGCAGCGGTGGCTAAACATCTCAACAGCACCGCACCACAGTTCCACTTCATCGTCACCGTGCAGACCCACGGTCCCTATGCCGAAGACAAGGCCCGCGATGCGATCAACGGCGAGCGCCATCCCGGCATGACCGACTATCATGAGCGGCTCTCGGGTGCCGCGGATGCCGTGGTTGCCTTCAATGGACAATTGAAGGCGCGCGGCAAGCCCTATGTGCTGTTTGTCTTTGGCGATCACCTGCCGGGCACGCGCACGCACCAGTGGAAGCTCGGCATGAAATCCGAGACAGACCCCCGCCTGCATCAGGTGCCCTTCCTTGCCGCCAGCAACAGTGACGACGTCGCACAATTGCGCACCCGCCTTCAGGACAAGCCGCTCTATTGCGTGGCGCCACTGCTCACGGACTGGCTGAAACTCCCCCTCGCAGACACCTATCTGCGCCACATGGTGAACACCTGCGACGGGAGCGGAGCGGCCAGTTCCATTCCCTCCGAAGCCATCATCCAGCACCAACTCTTTGCAAAGACGGCAGACTGAGCCGCCTCACCCATCACGCCCAGATCAGTGCCAGCGCGGGCACGGCCACGATGATGACCAGCAGAGAGAGTGGCAGGCCAAGCCGCATGTAGTCCGTGAATCGGTAGCCG
>CALMLK010000429.1 GCA_937868035.1 uncultured Alphaproteobacteria bacterium | reverse complement strand
CACGCAGGCGTTCGGAGAAGAAGAAGTGCATGTAGCCGGTGTTGATCACGCCCGCGCCGTAGATCTGCGGTTGATATTTGTCGGTGAGGAAGCAGGCGATATCGCCGAACTCCTTGTAGGTCTTGGGCGCGGCAAGGTCGTAGCCGTATTTCTCCTTGAAGGCCTTCTGGTTATCGGCATCCTCGAAGAGATCCTTGCGATAGTAGGTGACGAGCACGTCACCATCGACCACGAGGCCATAGGTCTTGCCGTTGTAGGTCATCCAGTCCCTGAAGGCCGGATTGATGTCATCGAATTCCTTGTCGGCGCCGTACTTCTTCACGTAGTCGTCGAGCGGCGCCACGGCGCCATTGTTCACCATGTCTGCCAACAAGGCCGGCGAAATCAGCACGACGTCATAGCCGCCGGTGCCGGATTGTTTTTCAAGGATGGTCTTGGGATAGATTTCTTCATTGGGCAGTTCGACAACCTTCACCTTGATGCCGGTGAGCTTCTCCCATTCCGGCCCGGTGTATTGCGTGTCGAGCAGCGCCTGCAAACCTGCTTCGGCCACAACGGTGATGCTTGTACCTGAATATTGCTTGGCGGCGTTGACGGCGGTCGTTGCCGCGTCATCCTCCGCGAAGACCGGTGCAGTGGCCGCAAGTCCTATGATTGCGGCAGTCATTAACAGTCGTCTGATCATGACAGTCCTCCACTTTCTTCAAGGTTATGTTGGCGGCGTCACACCGCCGTTGCGAGAACGGCTCCTTGCGGTGCCGGAGTCGGGATTGAAGGCCTCCTTCCGTTGATCATGTCTGCGGCGACGCGGCCTGAGCCGCATGCCAGTGTCCACCCCAGGTGTCCATGGCCAGCGTTCACCCACAGGCCCTTGACGTCGCGGGCCTGCCCGATGATCGGCGTGCCGGCGGGACTGACCGGCCGGAGCCCGGCCCAGATGCGGGCCTGCGACACATCGAGGTGACGCTTGATATCGGGAAAGGTGTAGCTGGCATTGTCGATGATGGCTTGTGCGCGCGACATCGCGGGCGTTGCATCGTAGCCGGTGATTTCGGCGGAGCCGGAGATGCGCAGGCGTTCGCCCACGGGCACGAGCCCAAAAAGTTTGGTGTCATCGATCACGGGCACGCGCGGTGCACCATTCCATGCGCCGCGCTGGAATGTGATGGAGATGCCCTTGACCGGATAGATCGGTACGCGGACGCCGAGGCTCGCCAGCAGCGGCGCGGTGAAACTTCCCATCGAAACCACCACCGCATCCGCCGGCAAGCGGCCCTTGCTGGTGATGACACCCGTCACGCGGCCGCCAGCAACTTCGACCGATGAGACTGTTTCGCCAAAATGCAGGCCAACGCCATTCCGCGCGCAGGCGGCAGCAAGGCCCTGGGTGAACTTGTTGCAATCCCCCACTTCATCACGGGAGAAATAGAGCGCACCCGCCAGCGTGGGCGCAGTGTCCTTCAACGCCGGCTCGATCTCGACGGTGCGGGCGGGGTCGATGCGTTCGTAGAGAAGGCCGTGTTGCGCCAGGAAATCGCAGGAGCGTTGCGCTCCGTCGAGCGACTCACGGGCGCGGTAGATCTTCAGCACGCCGCGCGTGGCGCGGTCGTAGGCAATGCCCGTCTCGGCGCCGATTTCCTGCAAAGATTGCAAGGAGTGAAGGGCGAGGATCAGGTTGGACTTTGCATTTTCCCGGAAGCGCTCCGTGGTGCAGTTGCGGGCAAATTCCAGGCCCCAGCGCCACATGTGGGGAATGGCGCCGTAGCGCAGCAGCAGCGGCGCGTTCTCCTTGCCGAGCCAACCGAGAATTTTTTGAGGCATGCCGGGTTGCGACCACGGCTCCACTTCGCTCGCGTGGATGACGCCGCCATTGCCCCAGCTTGTCTCCATGCCGGCCTCGGTCTGGCGCTCGACGATATCGACATCGTGTCCGGATTTCCGGAGATACCACGCTGTCGCAACGCCGACTGCACCTGCACCGAGGACGACGATCTTCATGGCTCGGGCCGTCGTTTCTTGCCGGACTTGTCGGCAGAGGCGCGGTCAACCCGCAGGCTGCTCCACATCGCCTCGTTCTCACGGTCCACGCGCGCCGCCACATCCTTGGCGACGTTGCGCATGATTTCATCGTGAAGGCGCTTCGATTCCTTGTAGAGCTGGCTGATGAGGCGGAGATGGGATGTCATCTCATGGAAGGCGCGCATGGGATCATGTTGCGCCACGGCTTCATAAACCGCGGTGTGATCGCGGATGGACAACCGGTCCGCATCCGGCATGTGGATGGTGGTGGTGCGCTGGTCGATGAGCCATTGCACGAGGATATCGTGAATGGCCGAGAATACCGGATTGCGGGTGATGACCGTCAGTTCATAGTGGAAGGCGACGTCGGTGCGGATGAATTCCGCGGTGTCACCGATTGCTGCGGCATTGTTGTCGAGTGCGAGCTTGAGGCGCTTGATGTCCTCGTCGGTGGCGCACTGCGCGGCCTGCCAGGCGACGCCAGCCTCGAAAAGGAGGCGGGCCTTTTCAAGGTGGCCCTGGCCGCCGCCGCGCGAGGCGATGCGCTTCACGAGGCCGGCCAGCTGGTTGGTAAGGAACTGGGCGTTGGGGGCGGTCACTTCGGCGCGCGCACCACTGGTGATCTGCACAAAACCCTGCTGCTGCAGGAGGAACAGTGCTT
>CALMLK010000428.1 GCA_937868035.1 uncultured Alphaproteobacteria bacterium | reverse complement strand
GATTTCACCCGCAACAAGAGCTTGTAGCCCAGATCCTGGTGATCCATTTCGCGGCCACGGAAGCGCAGCGTCACCTTCACCTTGTCGCCTTCTTCGAAGAACCGCTTGGCGGCGCGCATCTTCACTTCGTAGTCGTGGTCATCGATCATCGGGCGGAGCTTGATCTCCTTGATTTCGATGACGCGCTGCTTCTTGCGGGCTTCCGCTGCCTTCTTCTGTTCCTGGAAGCGGAACTTGCCGTAGTCGAGAATCTTGGCGACGGGCGGCTTGGCATCGGGAGAAATCTCCACGAGGTCGAGGCCTGCCTCTTCGGCCATGATCATGGCCTGCCGCGTCGGGACAACGCCGACATTGCCGCCGTCTGCACCGATCAGGCGCACCTCGCGGGCATCAATGCGGTTGTTGATCTTGTGCTCGTCTTCCTTCTGCGGAACGGGAGCATTGCGGTTGAACGAAGGGCGGCGTGGGGGCAGGCTCAAGTGGTCGGTCTCTCCTGTTGTGGTCCGCCGGCCCCGCAAGGATGTTTTGCGAATCCGGCGGGCATTGGTTAGCAAGGAAAACCTGCGAAATGAAGGGGTTTTAATGGCAATGGGCCGGGTGGCATTTGACGACAATCTTCCGGGATGCCGGCTTGCCTACATGAAGGACGGGGCGGCCGACGATATCGGCCCCTGCGGCATCGTCTGGCTCGGAGGCTACAAGTCCGACATGACGGGAACCAAGGCCGAAAACCTGGCCGACCTCGCCCGCGCCTCCCGCCGGAACCTGCTGCGTTTCGACTATACCGGCCATGGCCAGTCCGACGGCCTGTTCGTGGATGGAACCATCTCGGGATGGCTGAAGCAGGCAACCCACATGTTCCTGCGCCACACTCAAAATCCCCGGATCATCGTCGGTTCCAGCATGGGGGGCTGGCTGGCCCTGCTGCTGGTCCGCCGCCTGATGAAGGAAGACCCGCTGGCGGCAAGGCGGATCGCAGGCCTCGTCCTGATCGCCCCCGCAACCGACATGACCCGCGACCTGATGTGGGAGAATTTCGGCGCCGAGGCCCGGGAGGAACTGCTGGAGCGGGGCGTCTATCTCCGTCCTTCCGAATATGGCGAACCCTACGCTATCACCCTCAAGCTGCTGGAGGATGGGGCGAGGCACCTCATTCTGGAGGAAGGCCTGTCGCTGCCCATGCCGGTGCGCATCCTGCAAGGGAGCGCCGACGTTGATGTTCCCCCCTCCCATGCGGTGAAGACATTCGAAGCGCTGGAGGCGAGCGACATCACACTCACCTTCCTCAAGGGCGGCGACCATCGTCTTTCCACCGCCGTGCAGCTGCGCATCATGCAGGAGACGGTGCTGCAACTGGCCGAACGCGCCGACGGCATCCGCTACTGAGGTTTTCCCGCTCCCGGAAGGAGTGCTGCAAGCCCTTCGCGAAAACTCGGATAGAGAAAGCGATAGCCCAGCTCCTCCTTCACGCGGCGGTTCGCCACCCGCTTTGAATCGGCATAGAAGCTCCGCGCCATGGGCGAGAGCTCCGCATCGGCGAAGGCGATGGCGGGCGGCACGGGCTTTCCGAGAAGCTCCGCCGCACGCTCGACAACATCCTGCGGCGGGCAGGGGTCATCATCGGCGACATTGTATGCGGTCCCCGGATGAGGCCGGGCCATGGAGGCGAGCAGGATGCCGGCGATATCATCCACATGGATGCGGCTGAACACCTGGCCCTCCTTGATGATCCGCTTTGCCGATCCGTCCAGCACGGTTTCAAGCTGGTTGCGCCCGGGGCCATAGATGCCGGCAAGGCGGAAGATGTGGAGCGGCAAACCGTTGAGGCGATGGAGCCGGAGCCATGCCTCCTCCGCCGCGAGCCGCCGCCGCCCGCGTTCGGTGTTCGGCGTGAGTGCTGTGGCCTCGTCGATCCAGGCCCCGCCGTGATCGCCATAGACACCTGTCGTCGAGAGATAGGCGGCCCAGGTGAGGCTATGCGCGTGCCGCTGCAACGCCGCGCCAAACCGCAGCAGCACGGGATCACCGGAGTCTCCCGGCGGCACCGAGGAGACGACGTGGGTCACGTCGCCGGGAATGTCATTCAGCGCATCGAAGCAGATGCCATTCACGCCCCGTGCCCGCAGGCGGTCGACTCCGTCTTCGCTGCGGCTGGTGCCGGTGATGCGCCATTGCGCGGGATCGAGCCGGCGGGTCAGGGCTTCCGCCGAGAAACCGAAACCGAAAAACAGGATGTGGTTCATGCTGCCTGCCATTCTTCCCGCACGTCCGGATCATTTTCCAGCGGCAAATGTCTGGCGCGCAACTGGTCATGAACAACACCTTCCGCCAATTGCGCATGCGCCCACACCGCCATGGCCCGCACCAGCGGCGAGGCATCCGCGAGACGGGCCGCAACGATGGGGATGAGGGCGGCATCGCGGCTGTTGCCCGCAGCGATGAGACAGTTGCGGACGAAACGCTCACGCCCCACCCGCTTCACGGGCGAGCCCGAAAAGAGCTGCCGGAAAGACGCATCGTCGAGTGCCAGCAGATCGGCGAGCCGCGGTGCCACGAGGTCGTCACGGGCCACGAGTTTCGCTTCGCTGCAAGCCTGCGCAAACTTGTTCCACGGGCAAACGGCAAGGCAATCATCGCAGCCATAGATGCGGTTGCCCATGGGCTTGCGGAACTCCCGTGCGATGTGTCCCTTGTGCTCGATGGTGAGGTACGAGATGCAGCGCCGCGCGTCGAGCCTGTAGGGCGCCGGAAAGGCCCGCGTCGGACAGATGTCGAGGCAGGACCGGCAGGTGCCGCAATGGTCCTCTTCCGCCGGGTCTGTTGGCAATGGAGCGGTGGTGAGGATGGTGCCGATGAAGAACCAGCTTCCGGCCTCGCGCGACACAAGGTTGCTGTGTTTTCCCTGCCAGCCCAACCCTGCCTGCGCTGCCAGCGGTTTCTCCATCAGCGGGGCGGTATCGACAAAGACTTTCACCTCGGCACAAGCGTTTGCCGCAAAGACCTCAACCATACATTATAGCATGCC
>CALMLK010000427.1 GCA_937868035.1 uncultured Alphaproteobacteria bacterium | reverse complement strand
GATCACCTTCTTGGGGTCCTGCTTGCCCACGAGACGGAAGGTGAATTTTGCGTGGGCCTGCGAGGGAATGACCGTCTTGGTGCCAGCGCCGGTGTAGCCGCCCCACATGCCGTTCACTTCGGCCGTGGGCCGCGACCAGATCTGCTCCAGCACCGTGTAGCCCTTTTCGCCCGCAGCCGATTTCAAACCCACGTCGCCGAGGAATTTCCGTTCGGAGAACTTCAACGAGCGCCACTGCTTCTTCACCGCCGCAGGCAATTCGGAAACGCCGGAATAGAAGCCGGGAATGGTGACCTTGCCCTTCTTGTCGTGCAGGGCCGCGATCAACTTGGTCAGAGCCCGGATCGGGTTCATGGCCGGGCCACCGAACATGCCGGAGTGGAGATCGATCGAAGGACCCGTGACGGTCACCTCTTCATGGGCGAGGCCCCGGAGGCGCGTGGTGATGGCGGGCGTCTTCACATCCCACATGTTGCTGTCACAGACGAAGGCGGCGTCGCAGGCCAGTTCCTTCCGGTTGGCCTGCAGGAAGGGAACGAGCGAGGGCGAACCGCTCTCCTCTTCGCCTTCGATCAGGAACGTCGCCCGGATGGGCAGCTTGCCGTTGGTCTTGATGAGCGCCCGCGCCGCCTCCACGAAGGTCATCAGCTGGCCCTTGTCATCCGCCGTGCCGCGGCCGACGAGTTGGTCCACGCCTTTCTTGTTCTTGCGGCGCACGGGTTCGAACGGCGGCGTGTGCCACAGCTCCAGCGGATCGGCGGGTTGCACATCGTAGTGGCCGTAAAACAACACATGCGGCGTCTTTGCCGTCGCGTCCGGCGGCGTGTAGTGGCCAACCACCATGGGCCGCCCCGGCGTGGGACGGACCGAGGCTTCGCAACCCAAGGATTGCAATTCGCTGCAAATCCAGTTCGCCGCCTTCTCGCAATCGCCAGCATAGGCCGGATCGGCCGAGATGGAGGGAATGCGCAGGAAGGAGAACAACCGCTCAATGATGGTGTCCAGCTGCGCGTCGATTTCGGCCAGTGCCGCATTCACCTGTGTCATGATTCCAGTTCCTTGATGATTTCGCCAATGAAGCGCACCCAGGCGCGCGTTCCCTTGTGAAAGCTTTCGACCTTGTAGTTCTCGTCCGGGCTGTGGAGCGCGTCGTCGTCATTGACGAAGCCCATCATCACGCTATCCAGCTTGAGATGCTGGGCGAAACTTTCGACGACGGGAATGGAGCCGCCCTCTCCTATCACCACGGGCGCCTTTCCCCACTCATCGGCAAGAGCGCGGCGGGCCTTGGCAATCCATGGACCGTCATCGGCCACGGCCACCGCCGCTCCGCCGCCATTGGATGTGAAGTGGGCCTTGCAGTCCTTCGGCAACTGCTTGCGGACAAAGCTGCGGAACGCGCGGATAATCTTCTTCGGGTCTTGCCCCGCCACGAGCCGGAACGTCATCTTCGCCGACGCCTGCGCCGGCAACACCGTCTTGTTGCCCGCCCCCGTGTAGCCGCCCCACAGGCCGTTGATTTCCGCCGTGGGACGCACCCACATCTGTTCCAGCGCCGTAAAGTCCTTTTCCCCGGCCGGTTTGGAAAGGCCGACACCGCCCAGATAGGCTTTTGCGTCGAAGGCCAGCTTCTTCCACGCCTTGCGGCGCGCAGGCGTGGGCACCTTCACGCCATTGTAGAAGCCGGGAATGGTGATACGGCCGTTCTTGTCGTGCACGCTGGCAAGAATGCGCGACAGGACCTTGATGGGGTTCACGGCGGGTCCACCGTAATAGCCAGAGTGCAGGTCGATGCGCGGTCCGGTGATGGTCACATCTTCGCCGACGCAGCCCCGCAGCGACGACACGATGGCGGGTGTCCCCGGGTTCCACAGTCCTGTGTCACACACCAGCGCCACATCGGCCGCCAGAAGCGCCTTGTTGGCTGCGATGAAGGAATCGAGATGACTGGAGTCGCCTTCCTCATCACCTTCGATCAGGAAGGTCAGGCGGAACGGCAGTGAGCCCCGCTCCGCCAGCCAGGCGCGGCTGGCTTCGGCAAAGGTCATCACTTGGCCCTTGTCGTCCGCGGCCCCGCGCGCGAAGATGCAGTCCCGGCCGTCTTTTCCCTTGGCGACCCGCGGCTCGAAGGGCGGGCTGGTCCAGAGGTCCAGGGGATCGGCAGGCTGCACATCATAGTGGCCATAGAACAGGATATGAGGGACGTGGGCCTGACCCGCCAACGCCGCCGCGGGCGGCTCGTAACGCGCCACCACGACGGGTTGACCCGTCGTGGGATGAATGGTGGCTGCGAGGCCAAACCCCTCGAACTGCGTCTTCAGCCATTCCGCCGTGTGCTGACAA
>CALMLK010000426.1 GCA_937868035.1 uncultured Alphaproteobacteria bacterium | reverse complement strand
CTGGCCGACGGCTTTGAATACGCGAAGTCGGGCATTGCCGCTGGCATGGCGCTCCATTCCTTGGCTCCGGGCGTCTCCGTCTTCTTCGGCGTCGGCGTGGATTTCTTCATGGTGGTGGCGAAGTTGCGGGCGGCGCGCGTGTTGTGGGCCGAGATGATGCAATCGTTCGGCGCCAAGGACGAGAAGTCGCTGATGCTGCGCACGCATTGCCAGACCAGCGGTTGGAGCCTTGCGGCCCAGGACGTGTTCAACAACGTGACCCGTACCTGCATCGAGGCCATGGCGGCGACGCAAGGCGGCACGCAATCGCTGCACACGAACTCGCTGGATGAGGCGCTGGCATTGCCCACGGATTTCTCCGCTCGCATTGCCCGCAACACGCAACTCTTCCTCCAGCAGGAGGCCGGTACCTGCAAGGTGATTGACCCGTGGGGTGGTTCGCATTTTGTCGAGGCGCTCACCAATGACCTGACTGCGCGCGTGCGCGTTCATCTCGCTGAAATTGAAACGCTTGGCGGCATGGCGAAGGCCATCGAAGCTGGCATTCCCAAACAGCGGATCGAGGAAAGTGCTGCACGGACACAGGCCCGTATCGATTCCGGCGAACAGGTTGTCGTCGGCGTAAACTGCTTCAGGGCCTCAGGTGACAAACCCATCGACATTCTCGTCGTGGACAATTCCAAGGTGCGGGCGACCCAGATTGCCAAACTCGAACGGCTCCGGGCCGAGCGGGATGGGGCTGCGGTCGCCGCGGCCTTGGCGGCATTGAGCGAGGTGGCCCGCAGCGGCGTTGGCAACCTGCTGGAGGCGTCGGTGACTGCGGCGCGGGCCAAGGCCACGGTGGGCGAAATCTCGCTGGCACTCGAGACCGTCTGGGGTCGTCACCAGGCCGTCCCCAAGGCGGTGAAGGGAGTCTATGCCGCCACGCCCCGCGACCTGCACAAAATCGATGCCACCCGCCATGCAGTCCGCGCCTTTGCTGAATCGGAAGGGCGCGCGCCGACAGTGCTGGTGGCCAAGATCGGACAGGATGGGCATGACCGGGGCCAGAAGGTGATCGCCTCGGCCTTCGACGACATGGGATTCACCGTGCACATCGGCGCCCTCTTCGCCACGCCGGACGAGGTTGCGAAACTGGCGGTGGAGAAGAATGTGCATGTTGTCGGCGTATCGTCACTCGCCGCCGGGCATCTCACCCATGTTCCAGAACTCAAGGCGGCGCTGGCGGCGCGAGGGCGGCCGGATATCCTGATCGTCGCGGGCGGTGTCATTCCGCCTGAGGATGTGCGCACCCTCATGGATATGGGGGCCGCGGCGGTGTTCCCGCCGGGCACCGTCGTTCCCGATGCTGCGCAGGCCATACTTGATGCTCTTTCGGCCCATCTCGGTTACGCCCAGCGGCGGCCCGGCTGAACAGCCTGAAATCCACGGCTTGAGAAAGACGGCGGTCCGCCCTATGTGAGGCCGGACTCAACTCAGGTGGTTCCCGTTGCTGGATTTTCTCTTCTCCACCCAGGCCCTCGTCGCCCTGGGACAGGTCATCATGATCGACCTCGTCCTCGCGGGCGACAATGCCATCGTCATTGGCCTTGCAGCCGCGGGCCTTCCCAAGGACCAGCGCAACAAGGCCATCCTCGTGGGTATCCTCGCGGCGACGGTGTTGCGCATCGTCTTCGCCATTTTCACGACGCAGCTGCTTCAGATTCTGGGCCTGCTGCTGATGGGTGGCATCCTGCTCTTGTGGGTGTGCTGGAAGATGTGGCGCGAACTGCGCGACACGGGTCACGACGACGAGGGCGATGCGATCGAGGCTGTCAGCAATCAGGACCTGAACGCCGATGGCACCATCGCGCGCGGCGCACCCCGGAAGACATTCATGCAGGCGGCCTGGCAGATCGTCATCGCCGACGTGTCGATGTCACTCGACAATGTGCTGGCTGTGGCCGGTGCGGCACATGAGCATATCGAAGTCCTCGTGATCGGCCTCATCCTGTCGGTGGCGCTGATGGGCCTGGCCGCCTCGTTCATTGCCAAGCTTCTGCAGAAGCACCGCTGGATCGCCTATGTCGGCCTGCTCATCATTCTCTACGTGGCGCTACAGATGGTTTACAGCGGTGTCGAAGAAGTGTGGCCGCACGTGGCTGCGGCACTCTGACCGCTACGCATTGGGCAAGAGCTGGGCGCCGGCGAAGGCCCGCCTGAGCCACGGCACGTCCGGGGCGTCCCAGTTCGGTTCCTTGCCGCAAACGAGGTCGAAAAAGGCAATGGCCGCCGCAGGGT
>CALMLK010000425.1 GCA_937868035.1 uncultured Alphaproteobacteria bacterium | reverse complement strand
GCCTCTTCTGCCCGGCTTTCGCGCACCAGCATCAAGGCGCCGATCACCGGCACCATCTACCAACTCGCCGTACACACTGAAGGCGGCGTCATCGCGCGCGGCGACACGCTCATGCTGATCGTGCCGGAAGGCGATGATCTGGTGCTTGAAGCGAAAGTCTCACCCAACGACATCGACCAGGTGGTGGCTGGACAGCCGGCGCAGGTGCGTTTCCCCGGATTCAACGCCCGCCTTACCCCGGAGGTCGGCGCTGAGGTGACCCAGGTTGCAGCCGACGTCACCCGTATCGACGCGAATTCGCCGCCGTTCTATTCGGTGCGCCTCACCATTCCTGCGAGGGAACTGGAGCGCCTCGGCAACCAGAAACTGAAGCCGGGCATGTCGGCGGAAGCCTTCATCCAGACGGAAGCGCGCTCGCCGCTCACCTATCTCGTGAAGCCGCTGTGGGACCAGGTGGCGCATGTGTGGCGCGAGACCTGATTTGGCACAACGCTTAAGTCTTTCTTCACGAAAATCAGCAGATCGGGCAACGCTCTTTTAACCCTAACAATCCATGATCGCGGCATGAAAGTTCGTCGCGTATCGTTTGCGTTTGTCAGTGCTGCGTTTCTTGCCGCGTTTGCCATGAATGGCAGTCCTGCTCTCGCCAATTCCTCGTCCGCACAGGTGAGCCTGACGCGTGACGCCTACCAGGCATTGCAGGCGGGCGACGCCGATGCGGCGATTGCCTCCTATACGCAGGCCATCAATTCCCGCCAGCTTGAGAAGGAAGTGCTCGCCAATGCGCTTCTCAATCGCGCGCTGGCCTATCAGCAGAAGTCCGCCGATGAGCAGGCGGTTGCTGACTATACGCAGGCCCTCGCGCTCGACTCCATGTCGCCCAATTTGCGCGCCACGGCCTTGTACAATCGTGGCCTCTCTCGCCAACGGTTGAACAATCTTCCCGCCGCCGTGGAAGATTTCACAGCGGCCCTGTTGCTCAACCCCGAATTTGCCCACGCCTATTATGGCCGCGCCACGGCGCTGCGCGAAAGCGGCCAGTTGCTTTTTGCACTGTCGGACTACGAGCGCGCGCTGAGCCATCATCACCCCGACGCGGCGAAGGTGAACTACGGCCTCGCCGTCACCTACATCGCACTCCGCCGTCCGTCCGATGCACGCAAGGCCTTGGCTGCCGTACTGACGGAAAATCCGGCCCATGAAGGCGCGCTCGCCGAAATGGCGAAGCTCAACACCTCCGACAATGCCCAGATTGAAGAGCAGGAGGCCGATCCGATCCTGACCGGTTCGATTGCCGCAATCGCCGGCGGTACCTCGGTCAAGAAGGCGATCGCCCCCAAGGCGGTTGATGTTCCGGCGGATATGCAGTCCACGGCAGCGGCAACGCCGAAGAGGGCCAAGAAGATCACCGATCGCGTTCCAATGATGGAGAACGCAAGCTACACCGCCGAAACACCGGTGGCGAAGCTGGATACCGCCAAGGGCGTGACCCTTGAGGAAGTACCGGCCATCCCTGCGCCGAAGGCTTCGGCACCTGCCGAAGCTGCCGCTGAAGCCCCCGCAGCGGAAGAACCTGCCGCCACGGTTGAAACAGCAGCAGCGGAGCCTGCCGCCGAGACGGCCGACGACACGGCAACGGCCGAGGTGCAGCCCTCCGGCTACATGGTGCAGATTGCGTCCGCCGCCAGTGAGGATGCAGCCTG
Source organism: uncultured Alphaproteobacteria bacterium (assembly GCA_937868035.1). Classification (GTDB taxonomy): domain Bacteria; phylum Pseudomonadota; class Alphaproteobacteria; order Rhizobiales; family Aestuariivirgaceae; genus Aestuariivirga. Next base: position 1,780 of record CALMLK010000425.1, on the reverse strand, counting down.
GTCCACCTGGAAGAAGATGCAGAAGCGCAACAAGGCCCTGCAGAACCTGAAGCCCATCGTGGTGAAGGCCGACCTCGGCACCAAGGGTGTCTTCTATCGCGTGCGCCTCCACGGCTTCGACGACCAGAACGGCGCAAAGTCGGCCTGCAGCAAGTTGAAATCCAAGGGTGTCAGCTGCTTCGTCTCGAAGACCTGACCGTCAAAACCATCCGTTATGTTGAAGGGCCCCGCGTGGGCCCTTTTTCGTTGCGTAAGCGAATGGCTAACAGCCACATTCAAATGCCGCCGCCACTTCTCATGCAGCTTTAAATTGCACAAGGTAATATTACCGCCTCAAGGATGAGGCAATGCAGAACGATAGAGAGTGGGATGTGATGATGCCGGCGTATGAGCGGTTCTCCCAGCCCAGTGCTGAAAGCGAGTCATTTACGCAGGAGGCCCGCTGCGAGCCGTTGGAAACCGCGCGCCAGCCCGTGAGTGCCGTGGTAATCGCCCACATGATGGAAACAACCCAGTTGCGCTCCGATCTTCTTGCGCGCGTCTATGTCAACTCCCACACATTTTTCGAGAAGCTCATCATCGATGTGCTGTTGCGCATGGGCTATGCCGGCCGTCGCCGCGATCTCACGCGCCACATGGGCCGCACCGGCGATGGCGGCATCGACGGCATGATCGTGCTCGATGAATTGGGGCTCGATGTCATCCTCGTGCAGGCCAAGCGTCTGCGGCCCGGAACCACGGTTCCCATATCGCATGTCCGGGATTTCGCCGGCAGCCTGGAGGCACGGCGCGCAACCAAGGGCATCTTTGTCACCACCGGGCATTTTTCACCGGCGGCGCATGAATTCGTGGCCGCCGTGTCGCGGCGCGTCGTGCTTGTCAACGGCACGCATCTCGCCGACATCATGATCCGCCACAACATCGGCGTGAGCGTGCGTGAAACCTACCAGTTCAAGGAACTGGAGCAGGGCTATTTCCGGCAGGCGCCGTTGTGAAGTCCGGCGTCAGTCCTTGAGGAGGAACGTCACCTTCATGTTGACGCGCCACTCCGCCACCTTGCCGTTCTTGACAACACATTTGATGTCCTGAACCCAGGCCCCTTCCACGTTGTCGAGTGTGGTGTCTGCCCGCGCGATACCCTGTTCGACGGCGTCTTCGATGGACTTGGGCGAGGAGGATGTCAGTTCGATCACTTTCGCAACGGCATTCATGGCAAATCTCCCTGGTTATGCACATCCCGGACACGGCGCTTTTCCGGCTGAGCGGTCAAGGCTAAACCCGGGCTGGAAACACTATGCCATGCCGCTGAACCTGATCAAACTTTGCGTTGGCGTTGAAAGCGTCGACGACCTCGATACCTGGATTGCCGCGTGCAGGGCAGGGCAGGATACGCTTGACCACACCACCCGCATGTTCCCGCGCCGCAAGGAGGAGATACTGCCCGGCGGCTCCCTGTATTGGGTGATCCGCGGCATGGTGCTCTGCCGCCAGCCCATCGCGGATCTCGAGGAAGTGACGGGTGCCGACGGCATCAGCCGCTGCCGCATCGTGTTCAAGCCGCGCATCGTGCTGGTGAGGCCCACGCCCAAGCGCGCCTTCCAGGGCTGGCGCTATCTGGATGCAGCCGATGCGCCCCCCGACATGCCGAAGCGCGACGGCGCCAAAGGCCTGTCGGAAAAAATGCGCCGCGAATTGTCTGAACTCGGATTGCTCTAGCCGCCAGACGCTGCCTGTTACACCGGAATGTTGTCGATGAGCCGCGTCTTTCCCAGCCGGGCCG
>CALMLK010000424.1 GCA_937868035.1 uncultured Alphaproteobacteria bacterium | reverse complement strand
TGGGCGCGCGCACCGCCGCGGCGCGGGGTCTCAAGTTCGCGCGCATGATTGGGCGGGCACTGACGGACAATCACATCCTCGTCGCCTCCGGGCTCGCGCGCGGCATCGATACGGCGGCGCATGAAGCCTCGGTTCAACATGCAACGGCGGCTGTGCTTGCGGGCGGGATCGATCACATCTACCCGCCGGAAAACGAGCGCCTGCACCGGGAGATCGGTGAACGCGGATTGCTGATCACGGAAATGCCGCCGGGCACCGCGCCCAAGGCTGAACATTTTCCGCGCCGCAACCGCATCATTTCCGGCATGTCGCGGGCCGTGATCGTGGTGGAGGCGGCGTTGCGCTCCGGCTCGCTCATCACCGCGCGCTTTGCTGCCGAGCAGGGCCGCGATGTCTTTGCGGTTCCAGGCTCACCGCTCGATCCGCGCGCGGAAGGCTGCAACCGGCTGATCCGCGACGGAGCGCAAATCCTCACGTCTGTCGACGATGTGCTGGAGGTGCTGCGCATGGTTCCACGGCCACAGGCAGACCTGTTCCTCGAACCGCCCGCGCCGGAACCTCACCCCGACACCAGCGAGAGCGACCGGGAACACCTGTTTTCATTTCTCTCGCCCAGCGAGACGCATGTGGACGATCTCATCCGCGAGAGCAGGCTCTCTGCCGACATCGTGACCGCCCTGCTCCTGGAACTTGAGCTGGCAGGCCGGGTGGTGCGCAACAAGGGCGGGCGCGTGGCTCTGGCCTGATTACTCCGCCTCGTCCACGGGCACGATCCACGGCTCCTTGAGGGCTGCGGCGAGCCATGCCTTGAAGCCGGGCGTATTCATCACCGCATCCATATAGGCGCGCGTTCCCTTCTTCACGGGGATGGCATAGCTGTCGAGACGGGTGACGACAGGTGCGTACATGGCATCTGCGGCGGAGAACTTGCCGAACAGGAATGGCCCGCCCTTGCCGTGGGCCTTGCGGCATTGCGACCACAACAATTCGAGCCGCTTCACATCGGAGAGGACGGCGTTGCTGAAGCCGGCCTTCAGCGCCACCTTGGGGCGGCGCAGGTTCATCGGACAGTCGTTGCGCAGGCCGCCGAAGCCGGAATGGATCTCCGCTGCTGCCGACCGCGCCATGGCACGGGCCGCGGCGGTCTTCGGCCAAACCTGAGCTTTTGGCCATGTCTCGGCGGCGTACTCGATAATCGCGAGCGAGTCCCAGATGGTCTGGCCCTTGTGCACCAGCACGGGCACCAATCCCGCACCGGAAATCTTGCGCACTTCCCGGCTGAAGCGGGGCTCGCCGAAGCGGACGAGTTTCTCCTCGAACGGAATGCCTGCCATGGTCAATGCCAGCCATGGCCGCAGCGACCATGAGGAATAGTTCTTGTTGCCGATCACGAGGATGGGTCTGTTCGCTGCTGCCGCCATGTTGGGCTCCCTGAATCAGAGCGATTTTGGCAGATGCCTCCAGGTGATGAAAGACATGAGTGCCGCGAGAAGGCCGACGAGGACGTAGACGGCCTGCGTCGGCAAGATGCTCAGCACCAGTGCGAAAATGATTCCCGGTACGATGTCGCTGATTTCGATGAAGGTGCGGTAGACGCTCGTCATCTCCCGGCGTTCGCGGGGTTTGACGGCGCGCATGTAGGGAATGGCGCCTACGCCATCCAGCGCAGTGGCGCCGAGTGAGCCGATGAGCAGGAATACAATGGTGACAATCGGGAAATGCGAGCCACTGAGCCCGGCGGCAATGCTGGCGAGGCAGATGATGCCGAAGGCGCTTGTGATGACCATGCGCACGCTGGTGCGGCGCGCCACAAAGCCCGAGAGCAGCGCCAGCGGCAGCAGCAACTGGCTCACGGAGATCACATAGCCGCCCTGGGTCTTGCTCAGTCCTGCCTCGATGAGAAGGATGGGCCCGTAGATGAACAGGGACGACCAGAACACGGAGCGCGCAAAAGCAATCGCCCAGGCGAGGCGCAGGCGCGGCTGTTCGATGAATCGGCCTACATTCTTGAGGGGGTTGAAGGGCTGCAGTGTGCCGGAGGGCAATGTCGCGGGGTCGCCCAGGCGGATGATCCAGAAGAAGGTGAGGAGCGACAATCCCGCCACCAGCACCGCTGCCTGCGCCGCCATCGGACCATAATGCGTATAGAGCCAAAGGCCGACTGTCGGACCGATGGTCCAGGACAGCGTGGAGAACGAGAGCCGCATGGGCTCCACGCGGGCGTAATCCGACTTGTGGATGTGATCGAGGATATAGAGCGCCAGTGTCACGTTCATCATCGAGGCGCCGGCGTTACGCAAATAGGTGCCTGCCGCCTGCCCCGGTACGGTGTGGCTGGCGAGGAACAGTGCTGCGGCCATGGAGAAGGCAATGCCCAGCGTGTAGGCCCAGCGGCGCTTTGCCCGGCGCAGAAGGAACGGCAGCATCAGCGTTGTCACCAATACGCCGAGGGATGCCATGGTCATGAGGATGGAGACGTTGCGGCTGGAGCCGAGCAGTTCGTAAGCCTGCACGGACAGCACGCCGGCGTTCAGAGAGCGCACAAGGCTCTCCATGGTGAAGAGCATGGAGAACGTCAGGGCCCCGGCCTTCCGGCCGGAATAGGGCATTGCGGCGCTGGTATCTGAGGGCATGGAGTGGCGAATCCGGGACCCTGTGGATAGCGGTTTTGGGCGGCGAAAAGCAGGCTCCAAAAGCTCACCCTCAGGCCTGCCAAGGGCGCATGGCTTGTTTTTCCGGGGGAGTACCTATATGAGCGCGGCCCATTTGCGGTGCACAATCGCCCCGCAGGGATCAGTGTCAGGACACCCTTGAATGACCGTTGTCGTCGTTGAATCACCCGGCAAGGCAAAGACCATCAATAAGTATTTGGGCAAAGATTACAAGGTCTTGGCCTCCTATGGTCATATCCGGGATTTGCCGCCGAAGGATGGCTCGGTGCGTCCTGACGAGGATTTCGCCATGTCCTGGGAAGTGGACGGCAAGGCCGCCAAGCGGGTGTCGGACATCGTCGCCGCCCTCAAGGACCATGACCGCCTCGTCCTCGCAACCGACCCTGATCGCGAGGGCGAAGCCATCTCCTGGCACCTCCTGGAGGTGCTGAACAAGAAGGGCGCGCTGAAGGGCAAGCAGGTGCAGCGGGTGGCCTTCAACGCCATCACCAAGTCTGCGGTGCAGGATGCCATTGCCAATCCGCGCGATGTCGACATGGCGCTGGTCGACGCCTATCTCGCGCGCCGCGCACTGGATTATCTCGTGGGCTTCACGCTCTCGCCGGTGCTGTGGCGCAAGCTGCCGGGGGCACGTTCGGCGGGACGTGTGCAGTCGGTGGCGCTGCGCCTCGTCTGTGACCGCGAATTGGAAATCGAGGCCTTCCGCGCCCAGGAATACTGGTCGATCGACGGCACCTTCGTCACGCCGCAGGGCGCCACGTTCGAGGCCGCGCTGTCCGCGATTGACGGCAAGCGGTTGGAGAAGCTGTCGCTCGGCACGGGAGATACCGCCAATGAGATTCTGGCGGCCGTGAGGGGCCAGCCGTTTGCTGTTGACCTTGTCGAGAGCAAGCCGGCAAAGCGCCACCCCTTCCCGCCGTTCCGCACTTCGACGCTGCAACAGGAAGCCTCGCGCAAGCTCGGTTTCTCGGCATCTCGTACCATGCAGATCGCCCAGCGCCTGTATGAAGGCGTTGATCTCAAAGGCGAGACGGTGGGTCTTATCACCTACATGCGTACCGATGGTGCC
>CALMLK010000423.1 GCA_937868035.1 uncultured Alphaproteobacteria bacterium | reverse complement strand
GCATGTTCGCCCATGTGCCGCGCCACGTCTTCCCCGCCGCCAAGGATTCAACCGACGGTGAAATCGCCATCAGCGAGGCGTTGAAGCAGGGAGCAACCGGCCTCGTGCTCGTGGGCGGATTCGGTGGCCAGTTCGATCACGTTCTCGCCCATGCCATGTTGCTGATGGCGCTGGCGCGGCGTGGCGTTCAGGCCGTGCTGACCAGCGGCAACGAAGAGGCCCATGCGCTGCTGCAACTGCTGCTCTTTGTCGATCTTGCGGCAGGCACACGTCTGTCGGTGATCCCCCTCACAGAGATCAAGGGTCTCACCATTTCCGGCGTGCGCTGGCCGCTGAAGGAGCGCACCGTGCCGCGCGGATCCACCCTCACCCTTTCCAACGAATGCCTCGGCGGGCGCGCCGCACTCGGCCTCGCCGAAGGTGAGGCGCTGGTGGTGTTGTACCCGTCATGACGCAGCATGTGGTGAGCCGTCTCGGCCAGCGTGGCGACGGCATTGTGGAAACGGCAGATGGCGTGCGCCATGTGCCGAAGGTGCTGGCGGGCGAAACGGTCGACCTGGCGGGTTCACGTCTTCTGCGCGTGATCACGCCGTCGCCTGAGCGCGTCGAACCGTTCTGCCCACACTACGCAACCTGCGGCGGCTGCAAGTTCCAGCACTGGCAGGAGGATGCCTACCGCGCCTGGAAGCTGGAAATGGTGCGCCAGCAATTCGCAAGCCAGAACCTGGCGGTGGACCTGCCGCCGCTGCTCGATGCCCATGGCGAAGGTCGCCGCCGCATCAGCCTGCATGTGCGCGAAATCGATGGCGTCTGGTGCGCAGGCTTCATGGAGCAGAAGTCCCACGACCTCGCGCCCCTGAACCAATGCCCGGTGCTGGTGCCGGCATTGCGCGACAGTCCCGCCCTGGCGGCGGAATTCGGCAAGCTGCTGGGCCCTTGCGATGTGGCGCTGACCGCCGCGGCCAATGGCATCGACGTGGCCGTGAAGGCCGAGCGCAAAGCCACCGACAAACGCAGTGCCGCACTCTCCGGTCTGTTCAATGCGCGCAACCTGTTGCGCCTCTCGGTCAATGGCGAGGTCTTCGCCATGGCCGCACCTCCCGTGGTCGCCGTCGGCAATGCCATGGTGCCGCTGCCCGTGCAGCCCTTCCTGCAGGCAACGGAGAAGGGCGAGGCGGAACTGGCGCGGCTTGTCCTGGACTCGCGGCCCAAGCGGGCGCGGAACGTGGTCGATCTTTTCGCCGGCATGGGCACTTTCGCCTTGCGCCTTGCCGGGACAATGCCCGTGGCCGCCTTCGATTCCGACCGTGCCGCCATCGATGCACTGGTGAAGGCCACGCGCATGACGAAGGGGCTGAAGCCAGTCACCGCCGGCACGCGCAATCTCTTCAACGCGCCACTCACGACAGTGGAACTGCGCGAGTACCCCTGGGCTGTGCTCGATCCGCCGCGGGCAGGTGCAGATGCCCAGTGCCGCATCCTCGCGGCCTCGTCCGTCGGCCACGTCACCTACGTCTCGTGCGATGCCCAGACCTTTGCGCGTGACGCCAAAACATTAACGCAGGGAGGTTTCTCCCTGCGTTCCGTGAAGGTTGTCGATCAGTTCAAATGGACGGCCCACGTCGAACTGGTGGGCGTCTTCAGCAGGAAGTGACCTGCCTCAGTCCTTGGCGCGTTCCACGTAGGAGCCATCCGACGTATCCACGACGATGCGCGTGCCTGACGTGATGTGCGGCGGCACCATGGTGCGCACGCCGTTGGAGAGGACGGCCGGCTTGAACGACGACGAGGCCGTCTGGTTCTTGATCGCCGGTTCCGTGTCGGTGATCTCCAGCGTCACGCGCTGCTGGATTTCGATGGAGATGGGCGCATCGTTGAACAGCGCCACCTGGCATTCCATGCCTTCTTGCAGGAAGGGCGCGGAATCGCCCAGCATGTCTGCCGGTACGTTGATCTGCTCATAGTTGGACGGGTTCATGAACACGTAGTTGTCGCCGTCCTGGTAGAGATAGGTGTGGGTGATGGTTTCGACGAAGGCGCGTTCCAGCGGGTCCGTGGTCTTGTAGCGCACGACGGTCTTCACGCCGTCCGAGATGCGGCGCATGTCGATGGTGGTGGTGGGCGTGCCCTTGCCCGGGTGCATGCTTTCGGCCTTGAGAACGACATAGAGCTTGCCGTCCTCGTGCTCGATCACGTTACCTTTGCGCACGCCGCTGGCGATGACTTTGACCACGGTTATTCTCTCTTGATTTGCGATTGTGTATGAAAGTTGGGCGGCTCTTAGCAGGGGGCATGTTGAAAGCCAACCCCCGGGCCTCAGGACAAGGATATTCCCATTTTGCCACAGGATCAGCCCGCCACATCGCCCTGGTTCACGCCGGACCGCCATCAGGACCGGCGGCCCTTCCTGCTGGTGCGGAACCGGATCCTCGCCGCCACCCGGACCTGGTTCGCCCGCCGCCGCTTCCTTGAGGTGGATGTGCCCGCACTGGCTGTGTCTCCCGGCAACGAGGCTCACCTCCATGCCTTCGCCACGGACCTGATCGCCAACGATGGCAGCCACCACCGCCGCTATCTCCACACCTCGCCGGAATTTGCCTGCAAGAAGCTGCTGGCGGCGGGCGAGACGCGCATCTTCTCGCTGGGCCATGTCTTCCGCAACCGTGAGCGCACCGCCACCCATGCGCCTGAATTCACCATGCTGGAATGGTATCGCGCAAACGCCGAATATCGCGCCATCATCGACGACACGCTGGCGCTGCTGCGCCTTGCCGCGGAAACCTCCGGCCACAGCCTCTGGCACTGGCGGGACCGGGCATGTGAAGTCCACACGGAAGCAGAATGGCTGACGGTGAATGACGCATTCCAGCGCCATGCCGGTGTGGACCTGCTGGCGACCCTTGATGCCGGTGGCAGACCGGACAGGGATGCGCTGGCGCGTGTTTCACCCGTGGCCTTCGCCGAGGGCGAGAGCTGGTCCGACATTTTCAGCCGCATCCTGGTGGAGAAGGTGGAGCCGCACCTCGGCAACCATCACGTCACCGTCCTCTATGAATATCCCGCCTGCGAGGCCGCACTGGCCCGCACCTGCGCCCATGATGCACGGGTGGCGGAGCGCTTTGAACTCTATGCCTGCGGCGTTGAACTGGCGAACGGCTTCGGCGAGCTCACCGACCCCGTGGAACAGCGCCGCCGCTTCGTGGAAGAGATGGATATCAAGGAGCGCATCTATGGCGAGCGCTATCCGATTGACGAGGAGTTGCTGGCGGCCCTCGCACTGATGCCGCCTGCCGCAGGTGTGGCCCTGGGGATGGACCGCGTGATCATGCTGGCAGCGGGTGCCACAAGGATCGACCAGGTGCAGTGGGCACCCGTCGCCTGAGCTACATCTTTGAGGTGAGCTTCTTCATGCGCCGTTCGTGGTAGGCGCCGATCAGCTTCTCGAACTTCGCCGTCGTCACGTCGCCGCCGATGCCAGGATAACTGGCCTCGATCTTCTTGATCGCCGCTTCCTCGCGATCCTTGGAGAGGGGATGGCTGCCATAGATCATGTTGGCCAGCCGCGACCCCTGCGGCGCGTACTGCCGGAAGATGCGTTGCACGGCCACCATCTCCTGCGGATCATATCCGGCAGCGACAAGGATATCGATGGCGATGCTGTCGGCCTCGCGTTCCTGCGCGCGGATGGCGGCATTCACGGTGGCCCCGCCGCTGAT
>CALMLK010000422.1 GCA_937868035.1 uncultured Alphaproteobacteria bacterium | reverse complement strand
GTGAGGATGGTGCCGATGAAGAACCAGTTTCCCGCCTCGCGCGAGACGAGGTTGCTGTGCTTGCCCTGCCAGCCCAACCCCGCCTGCGCCGCCAGCGGTTTCTCCATCAGCGGGGCGGTATCGACGAAGACTTTCACCTCCGCACCAGCGTTTGCCGCAAAGACCTGCGCCAGACGTTTCAGCTTGCCCTTGAAGACATCGTGATAGTCGCGGTTCAGGGCATAGACGGAAATGACGCCGGACGATCGATCATCAAGCCGCGACAGCGGATCGATGGCGGGCGTGTAGGGTTGGGCAAAGACAATGGCCGTGCGCGCTTCACTCCACATGGCCTCGGGCGAAGCGCGGCGCTCCGCTGTCTCGGCCATCCACGCCATGTCGCCGACGTGACCCGCATCCAGAAATGTCTGCAAGCGTTCCGCCACCTTGGGCGGGAGACGTGCTTCCGTCACCCGCAGGAGCGGAAGCCCCTCGCGCAAAGCCGCCTGACGCAGATGGGCGAGCGCCTTTTTCGCCGTCTCAGAAATCGAGTTCGGCATAATGGGCCGATGGCGCAACACCGGGAATGACATCGCCCAGCAGCGCGCGGAAGGATGGCCGCGACTTGATCCGGCTGTACCAGTTCTGCGCGATGGGATGATCGGCCCAGTTGATCTCGCCGAGATAATCAATGGCGGAAATATGGGCCGCCGCGGCGAGATCGGCGAGCGACAGTTCATTGCCCGCAAGCCACGAACGTTGCTCGGCCAGATAGGCGAGATAATCGAGATGCGGCTTCAGCAATTGCAGGCCGGCGCGCATGCGCTGCATGTCGGGAGAACCGCGGCCATTGCCGGGCGCTGCGACGAAGCGGCGGATTACTTTTTCGGTGAGCACGGGCTCCGTCACCTCGGCGTAGAACTTGATGTCGAACCAGGCTACGAGGCGGCGCACCTCGGCCCGTGCCAGCGTGTCGCCGGGAATGAGGGGACGTTCGCGGCCCAGCGTTTCCTCGAGATATTCGGTCAGCGCTTCCGCTCCCGCCACCACCGCGCCATCGTCTTCCACGTAGACAGGCGTGAGTCCCGTCGGGTTGAGATCGATCAGCTGATCCGACGGTTGCCACGGCCGTTCCTCGCTGAGGAGCGGAGCCGCGCCGTATTCGGCGAGCGCCAGGCGCATGCGCCGGCCATGGGGATCAAGCGTGAAATGGTAGAGTTTGGGCATTCCGGAACCGGTATGAATGAATCCACAGCCGTGAAAACCCGCTGTTTTCCGGCCATTGCCCCCGCATTTGGCCCCAATTATGACGTTTGTCCACATGGCACCAGCGATTCGCTGGTCTAGACCATGGGACGCGGGGGCGGCGAGCGGCATGTTTCTAGAGCAGATCATAGTACTGGCCCTGATCCAGGGCATCACCGAGTTTCTCCCGGTCTCGTCTTCCGGGCATCTCATTCTTGTGCCCGCGCTCACCGGCTGGAAGGACCAGGGGGTCCTCACCGACATGGTGACCAACCTCGGCACGCTCTCCGCCGTGATCATCTATTTCTGGCGCGACGTGGTGGCGATGGTGCGCGGCACCTTCGACCTTGCGATGCGGCGCAGTTCGGCCGGCGCGCGGCTCGCGCTCAACGTGATGATCGGCACCGTGCCCATCGTGCTGGTGGGCCTTGTGATGAAGGCCACGCACCTTGATGACCACATCCGCAGCGCCACCTTGGTGGCGGTGAATGCCATCGTCTTCGGCATCCTGCTCTATGCGGCGGATGCCTACGGCCTTCTCACCCGCACGGTGCGCGACATGTCGTGGAAGGTGGCGCTCGCCATCGGCTGCGCCCAGGCGCTGTCCCTGTCACCGGGCACCAGCCGTTCCGGCATTACCATGACGGCAGCACGCGCCATGGGTTATGTGCGGCCCGAGGCGGCACGCTTTTCCTTCCTGCTTTCCATTCCGGCGAATGGCGCGGCCTCGGCGCTGGTGATCGGCGATGCCCTGTCGAGCGGCGAACGGCTGACTGGCGATGTCATCATGACCGGCATCCTCACCTTCTTCGTGGCGCTGCTGGCGATTGCCTTCCTGATGCGCATGCTGCGCACCATGAGCTTCCTGCCCTTCGTGATCTACCGGGTCATTCTCGGCGGCGCCCTGCTGGGCCTGATCTTCGCCGGCGTTCAGTTGGGAACGGTGAACTGACCTTCCTTGCGGAAGCGGTAGAGATATGTGGGAACGATCGTCGCAAAGGCGCGCGGCGTGATGCCGAGCCCAGCGAGATCACGTCCCTCAGCATGCGCCGCCGCGCTCACCACGTTGTTTCCCTGCAGCATTTCCACCTGATCGGCATTGATGGGCGCTCCGGGCAGCCAGCCGATGAGAAGGCCGAAGAGTTTGGCCGCGCCGTAGGGCAGCGGCAGCAGCAGGCGCTTGCGCTGCGTCACATCCACCACATACTGCATCATGTCCTGAAGCGTGCCTGTGGCCGGTCCGCCCAACTCGTAGGTCTTTCCGTCGGCCACGCCCCGGTCGACCAGCGTCGCCATGGCTTCGGCAACGTCGCCCACGAACACGGGCTGCACCTTGCTCTCGGGTGCGATCACCGGCAGCACCGGCGCAAAGCGAACGAGGCCCGCCATGCGGTTGAAGAAACGGTCGTCAGGACCGAACACGACGGAGGGCCGCACCACCATGGCGCCGGGGAAGGCGCGGGCCGTGGCCGCTTCCGCCTTGGCCTTGGCCTGTGAAGCGAGGCTGCGCGATTCGGCATCGGCAGCCATGCCCGACACCATGAGCATCAGGCTGGCCTTGGCCTGCCGTGCCGCCTTGGCCACGGCCTCGGAGCCGAACACAACCACGGCATCGAAGGATTGCGCGCCGCTGGAAACATCCGTGCCCGTGGCATTGATGACGGCGTAGGCTCCCTCGCAGGCGGCCGCGACCGATGCGGGGTAGCGCAGGTTCGCCTGCACCAGGGCGATCTGCCCGGGCGTGCCCAGCGGCAGGACATGGCCCGCGAGGTCGGGACGGCGGCAGGCGACGCGGATTCGGTAGCCCCGCTTGGCGAGGCTGCGGACGATCTGGCGTCCGATGAAGCCGGAACCGCCGAACACCGTGACAAGCTTGTCGGATGGAGTGGAGACCAAGGAACCCTCGCGCGGAATTGAATGCTTGAATTGGGCGCTCTTTTAGCGATTTGGCACGGCAATGCAAAGACAACACAATGCCGAAAAGCCTTGGTTGACAAAATGCAGCACCCCCGCGTAAGAGCCCAGCCGGAAACTGGCCCTGATGGCGGAATTGGTAGACGCACTAGTTTCAGGTACTAGCGATGAAAGTCGTGGAGGTTCGAGTCCTCTTCAGGGCACCACGCTTCGCACACAGGCGAGGCAATACATGACGGCGGTAGGCCGTCGAATTCTGCCGCATTGAGTTGGCAGCGCTCTCCCTGTATGCGCAGTTCCGGTTGTGCAGGCCCCGCTCTCCGCCCAGGGCTCCCCCGGGGCTGAAGCGGCCTTAATTCCGATGTTCCAGAAGGTTAGAAACGTTCCATGGCTGTGAAAATGTACCGCGGCGACCTGCCGGCCGATTTCAATCCCGGCACGGCCGTGGCGATCGATACCGAAACGATGGGACTGAACCCCCGCCGCGACCGTCTTTGTGTCGTGCAGATTTCCACGGGCGACGGCAACGCCCATCTCGTGCAGTTCGATGCCGGTGCCCACGCGGCACCGCGCCTGAAGGCCCTCATGGAAGACCGCGCCGTCCTCAAGATCTTCCACTACGCGCGTTTTGACGTGGCCGTGCTGAAGCAATACCTCGGCGCCGACACCGGCCCGCTCTATTGCACCAAGATCGCCTCGCGCCTGGCCCGCACCTACACCGACAAGCACGGCCTCAAGGACGTCTTGCGCGAACTTCTGGGCATCGACGCCAACAAGCAGCAGCAGAGCTCCGACTGGGGTTCCCATGTGCTGAGCGAGGCGCAGAAGACCTACGCTGCCCAGGACGTGCTCTATCTTCATGAACTGAAGACCCGCCTCGACCAGATGCTGGAGCGGGAGGGACGCATGCATCTCGCCAAGGCGTGCTTCGATTTCATTCCTGTCCGGTCTGCCCTCGACCTCGGCGGCTGGGGTGAAGAAGATGTCTTCGCACATTCATGACATGGCGGATGATGGCGGCTCACAGGCCGTCGGTGCGCCTGTACGGCGTGCCAATGCGCGCGCCGGCCTGACGCGCTGGCTCTCCTACGTCATCGTCGCGGCCGCTGCCGGACTGGCCGTGACCTTTGCAGTGGAACTCGGACTGTTCACGCCAAAGATCCAGAAGACCGACGCGCCTCTGGCACCCGTGGAAAAGCCAAACCAGATCACCGGCGGACCGTCCAAGATTTCCGGCTTCGACAAGAACAACCTGCCCTTCGAGATCACCGCGCAGAAGGGCGTGCAGGATGAAAAGATCGAGACGGTCGTGCACCTGGAAACGGTCGACAGCAACTTTGCGAGGCCCAACGGGGCCAAGCTGAACATCACCTCGACTGGGGCTGTCTACGAGACCAAGACGAAGGCGCTGGAACTCGATGGCAATGTGGTTTTCGCGGAAGGCGACCGCTTTCGCGCCCACATGGACAAGGCCGCCGTGAACATGGCGGACCAGACCCTCACTTCGAGGTCGCCGGTGGCGGTCGATATCATCGGTGGAAAGATCACGGCGGACAGCCTGACCATCACCTCCAATGGCGAGCGCATTCTTTTCAGGGGTGGCGTCAAGGCGCGCTTCGTGACACAAAAGGGCAACCCAGGAGACGGTGAATGAAGAATTGGATCATGATGCTGGCCGTGGCCGCATCCTTCGCGGGATCGGCGCCCAGGCTGGCGCTGGCACAGGAGGAAAGCGTCAACATCGAAGCCAGCGAGATGGAAATCATCGACGCCGACAAGCGCGCCGTCTTCCGGGGCGACGTGGTGGCTCAGCGCTCCAGCGAGACGATCAAGGCCGACCAGATGGTGGTGGACTATGTTGACGTGAAGCAGCCCGATGGTACTTCGAAATCAGAAGTCGACACCATGGATTGCACCGGCGGCGTCACCATCACCACGCCCACCCAGACCATCACCGGCAGCCGTGCCGTCTTCCACATCCGCCGTGACGAACTGAATGTCACCGGCAACGTCAAGGTCGTACAAGGCAAGACGGTCCTGCGCGGACCCGAGTTGGTGGCCAATCTCAAGACCAAGCGCACCGTCATGAAGGGTGGCCGCGTCAAGGGCACATTCGTGCCGAAGTGACCGCACAAATCGCAGCTTCACGCAAAATTAAGATAAATGCTTCGTAATCACCAGGCGTCCAGCACCGGATCTCGGGTTCGTCCCCGCCCCATGGCCCCCCGCCCACAGCGGCAGCCACAGGGCAACGGACGGCCCATGATGCAGCCTCCGGCCGAAGGCCTGACCGCGACCATGCTCGCCAAGAGCTATCGCAACAGGCCGGTGGTCCGGAATGTGTCGGTTTCGGTGCGGCGTGGCGAGGCTGTTGGCCTGCTCGGTCCCAATGGCGCCGGCAAGACGACCGTGTTCTACATGATCACGGGACTGATTGCCGCCGACAAGGGCTCGATCAGGATCGATGGCGAAGACGTGACCCACCTGCCCATGTACCAGAGGGCCAGGCTGGGGATCGGGTATCTTCCCCAGGAAAGTTCCATCTTCCGGGGCCTCACCGTTGAACAGAATCTGCGTGCAGTGCTTGATCTTCATGAGAAGGACAAGTCCGAACGCGAGCGTCAGTTGCGTGAGTTGTATGATGAGTTCTCAATTGCCCACCTCCGGCATTCGCCGGCTGTTGCGCTCTCTGGCGGAGAACGTCGCCGGGTGGAAATCGCCCGCGCCCTCGCCGCCAAGCCCCAGTTCATGCTCCTCGACGAGCCCTTCGCCGGGATTGATCCGATTGCGATCGGTGATATTCGCGCCCTGGTGCGACAGCTCACCGCTCGGGGAATCGGGGTGCTTATTACGGATCACAATGTCCGTGAAACCCTCGAACTCATCGACCGTGCCCTCATCATCCATGAGGGCCATGTCCTGACCGAGGGCAGCCCGCAACAAATCGTTAACGATCCCGACGTGCGGCGCTACTATCTTGGTGAATCCTTCAGCCTCTGATGGCAGGAGGAGGCACGATGGGTCTCAGTCAAAAATTAATTCTGAAGCAGGGCCAGTCCCTGGTGATGACGCCGCAACTGCAGCAGGCGATCAAGCTGTTGCAGATGTCATCCATGGAATTGCAGGCCTTTGTCGATGCCGAGCTG
>CALMLK010000421.1 GCA_937868035.1 uncultured Alphaproteobacteria bacterium | reverse complement strand
AAGGGCCCCGCCGCGCTGGAAGGCCAGTTGTTCAACTTCAACTCCGCCCCCAACCGCTACGGCCTTGACCCGTTCTATGAACTCCACGTCTGGGCCTGGAAGGCCAATCCCACGGGCCACTTCGCCGACAACAATCCGGATGTGACCTGCAACGCCGCGAAGTGATTGAGAGAGCGCCCGGCGCTGCGCTTACAGAGATGGTGGGGCGATTGATCAATCGTCCCGCCAGCTGTCCTCCGACCGAGGCACGGCCCAAGAAGCTGCAGGCAACGCACGCCCTTGGGGTGGGTCAGGTCGATCCCTGGGACGCCCGAGATGTCGCCCAGCGCGGGAAGGAATTCAACGCCGCCGCGTAACATCCCACCGCTGCAATCCCGGAACCTTGGGGGATCGCAGCCGTTTTGATGGGGCAAGCCCGGTCTTCCACCGGGCCAGATGGAGGCCTTTGCCATGAACAAGGATCGCGATCAGAAGAACCAGGGTCAGACCAAGGACAATGAACGCCAGCGTCAGCAGGGTCAGGACGACCAGCGCCGCGGTGGCCAGCAGGGCGGCGGCCAGCAGGGCCGTGACCAGAACCAGCAGGGCGGCAACCAGCAGGGCGGCCAGCGCGGTGGCGAACGCGACGGCGGCCAACAGCGTTAATCCGGAACTTTATCCCCCAACTTGGCCCGGCATGTCCGGGCTTCTTTTTTGCGATCATGTCTTGAACCAATAATATACAGTGTATATTATATGCAACATGAGCAAAATTGACCCGCGCCGTGAGGCGGCCTTGCGCATTGTCGAAACATCCCGGCTGCTGCGCAGCTTGGTGGAACAGCGCCTGCGTCCCTTTGGCATGTCACGGGCCCAGTTCGTCTGCCTGTCCAAGCTCGAACGCAACGACGGTTTGGTGCAGACGGAATTGGCCGACATCCTGGAAGTGCAGCCTATCGCCATGGTGCGCCTCGCCGATCAGCTGGCGGCCGAAGGCCTGGTGGAGCGCAGGCAGGACGCTCAGGACCGCCGCTGCAACCGCTTGCACATCACGGACAAGGGCCGCGCCGCACTCGCAGCCATGGAAGATTTCAAGAGTGGGTTGGGTCACGAGGTTTTCGAAGGCATCGCCAGCAGCGATGTGGAACGCCTGCTCTCCACCCTCAACCACCTCCACAACAACGTGAAGACGATCCTCGCGGACGAAGCCGCATCAACCCGTTTGAAGAAAGTTGCCCAGTCATGAGCAGCACCGCCGAAACCACCCTCACCGAAGCGGCCCCGCCACCGCGCCGCAAGCGCCGCTGGTTGCGCCTGTTTCTGCTGGCCGTCGTGCCCGCGGCTGCCGTGCTGATCGGCACCGAAATCTATCTGCGCGGCGGACGCTTCATCTCCACCGACAACGCCTATGTGGGCGCGCAGAAGGTGTTGGTGACGCCCGAAGTGAGCGGCACCGTGGACACCATCAGCGTGGTGGAAGGCCAGGCCCTGAAGGCCGGTGACGTGCTCTTCACCATTGACCGCAAGCCCTACGAGATTGCCCTGTCGCAGGCGGAAGCCGCCCTCGCCAAGGCCGACAACGATTTCCACACCACGGTCAATCGCGTGCAGGCGCTGAAGACGCAGGTGACGGTGGCGCAGGATACGCTGGCACTTCGTGAAAACGAAGTGAAGCGCAAGGCCGACCTGCTGCGCAGCAAGGTTGCCTCGGTCACGGACGTCGAGAACAACCGCATCAACCTGCAGCAGTCGCGCGCCTCACTGGAAGCGCTGCAGCAGCAACTCCGCGAAACCTTGGCGCAATTGGGCGGCAATGAAAATGCTGAACTGACAGCCTATGCCCCATGGCTCGCCGCCAAGGCGACGGTGGAGCAGGCCCAGTGGAACCTCGCCCATACGGTGCTGAAGGCGCCGCTCGACGGCATCGCCACGCAGGTGAGCAATATCCAGCTCGGCCGCTTCCTCCCGGCCGGCACGACGGTCTTCGCGATCGTCAGTGAAACCGGCCTGTGGGTGGATGCCAACCCGAAGGAGACCGACATCACCTATCTCGCCAAGGGCCTCCCCGCCACGGTGACCGTGGATGCCTTCCCCAATCGCGCGCTGAAGGCGCATGTGGAAGCCATCAGCCCCGGCACAGGCGCGCAGTTCTCGCTCATCCCCGCCCAGAATGCCGCCGGCAACTGGGTGAAGGTGGTGCAGCGCGTGCCCGTGCGGATCGTCTTCGATGACAAGATCCCCGAGGGCGTGTTGCGCGCCGGCATGAGCGCCGATGTCGAGATCGACACCGGCCGCCAGCGCTCGCTCTCCACCTTGCTGGGCCTCGAAGCCTCGGCTGCGCCGGACCCGCTGGCGAACTGACGGCATGACCATGGCAGCGCCCCTCGCCGCACCGCAGGCCGAGCCGCACCGCGGCTTCATCACGGTCTGTGTGATGCTGGCCACGATCATGCAGGCCCTCGACACGACGATTGCCAACGTGGCGCTGCCCTACATGCAGGGCTCGCTCTCCGTGACCTTCGACCAGGTGGCGTGGGTTCTGACCTCCTACATCGTGGCCGCCGCCATCATGACAGCACCCGTGGGCTGGCTTGCTGTGCGCTTTGGCCGCAAGAACGTTTTCATCATCTGCACCGTGGGCTTCACCGCCGCCTCGCTCCTCTGCGGTGTCGCGCAAGGCATCACCGACATGGTGCTGTACCGCATGCTGCAAGGCATCTTCGGCGCCGGCCTCGTGCCGCTGTCACAAGCGGTGATGATGGACATCTTCCCGCCGGAAAAGCGCGGACAGGCCATGGCGATCTGGGGCATGGGCGTGATGCTGGGCCCGATCATGGGCCCGACGCTGGGCGGCTATCTCACCGAATATTATTCCTGGCGCTGGGTCTTCCTCATCAACCTGCCCTTCGGCATCGCCACCGTGGCAGGCCTCATGGCCTTCATGCCCGACACGAGGCCCCGCGAGATGCGCTTCGACTGGTTCGGCTTCTTGATGCTGAGCCTGTTCATCGGTGCCTTGCAACTGATGCTCGACCGCGGCGAAACCCTGGGCTGGTTTGAGTCAGGCGAAATCATCGCCGAGGCCGTGGTGGCAGGTGGTGCCGCCTACCTGTTCCTCGCCCACACGCTGACAGCCGAAAAACCATTCGTCCCTCCCGCAATCTTCCGCGACTGGAATTTCACGCTGGGCGTGGTGTTCATGTTCATTGTCGGCGTCCTCATCCTCGCCACCGTGGCACTGCTCACGCCCTTCCTGCAGAGTGTGATGGGCTACCCCGTGCTCTCGGCGGGCTTCCTCCTGGGCACGCGCGGTGTCGGCACCATGGTTTCGATGATGATCGTGGGCAGGCTCCTGCAATACATCGATGCCCGCATCCTGATCGCGCTCGGCATTGTGTTCTCCGTCATTTCGCTCTGGGTCATGTCCGGCATCTCGCCTGACATCTCGCAGTTCACCATCATCTGGACGAGCGTGCTGCAAGGCGTGGGCATGGGGCTGATCTTCGTGCCGCTGAACACGGTCGCCTTCGCCACGCTGCCCGTGCAATACCGCACGGAAGGCGCCTCCATGTGGACGCTCATCCGCAACATGGGCAGTTCCATGGGCGTCTCCATCGTGATCGCGCAACTGACCAGCGGCACAACCCTGATGCACGCACGCCTGTCGGAATACCTGACGCCCTTCAGCCTCGGCTTCCAGCTCATGCCAAAAGGCGTGATGGATCCGGCGACCGACCAGGGCCGCGCCATGCTGGATGGCCTGGTGACGGGACAGGCGCTCACCATTTCCTACCAGAACGATTTCCTGCTCATGACCTACATGAGCCTGCTGTGCCTGCCGCTGGTACTGCTGTTCCGCAAGGACACCACGTCAGCCAAGGCGGTCAGGCGCTGAAGCGCCTGAGCCGCAAGGCATTGCCCAGCACGAACACACTCGACATGGCCATGGCGCCCGCCGCCAGCATGGGCGAGAGCAGCGTTCCGGTGAACGGATAGAGCGCACCCGCCGCAACGGGGATGAGCACCACGTTGTAGGCGAAGGCCCAGAACAGGTTCTGCCGGATATTGCGCAGTGTCGCGCGCGACAGGCGGATAGCCCGCAGCACGCCGGTGAGATCGCCCGACATCAACACCACGTCGGCACTTTCGATGGCGACGTCCGTGCCTGTGCCGATGGCGATGCCGATATCCGCCGCCGCAAGGGCCGGTGCATCATTGATGCCGTCGCCCACGAAGGCCAGCGTGGCTCCGGGCTTGCGCAGGGCGTCCAGCGCTTTCACTTTTCCGTCCGGCAGCACATCGGCGACGATGTCATCGATACCGAGCATCCGGCCAATGGCCTCCGCCGTGCGGTGGTTGTCGCCGGTGATCAGCGCAACACGCAAGCCCTCCTGCTTGAGCGCCGCAATGACCTGGGCGGACTCGCGCTTGACGGGATCGGACACGGCAATGATTGCGGCGAGCTTGCCGTCAATGGCAGCATACAAAGGCGTCTTGCCTTCTGTTGCAAGCCGTTCGGCTGACGCGCCAAACACGGCAACGTCAATGCCAAGTCTTGCCATGTAGCGTGCCGCACCAACGGCAACCTCACGGCCCTCAACCTGCGCATGGGCGCCGAAACCTGGCACGGCTTCAAAGCCCGACACAGGAGGAACGGTGAGACCCCCGGCCTGTGCGGCGGCGGCGATGGCCTTTGCAATCGGGTGTTCCGATTGCGATTCAACCGACGCCACGAGAGGCAGCACCGTGCCGCGGTCAAAGCCGGCGGCGGCCTCCAGGTCTGTCAGGACGGGATGGCCCTGCGTGAGCGTTCCAGTCTTGTAGAAGGCGATCACGTCTGCCGATTTCAAGGTCTGCAATGCCTCGCCCTTGCGGAACAACACGCCAAGCTCCGCCGCCCGCCCCGTGCCGACCATGATCGATGTCGGCGTCGCCAGTCCCATGGCGCAGGGGCATGCGATGATGAGAACGGCGACCGCATTGACGAGCGCGAAGGAGAGCGCGGGTGCGGGACCAAAGATGAGCCACAGCACGAAAGTGACGAGGGCAGCGGCAACGACTGCCGGCACAAACCACGCCGTCACTTCATCGACGAGGCCCTGGATCGGCAACTTGGACCCTTGCGCCGTCTCCACCATGCGGATGATCTGCGCCAGCAAGGTATCGGCGCCCACCTTGGTGGCACGGTAGGTGAAACTGCCGGTGGTGTTCATCGTGCCGCCGACAACGGCGCTGCCATCTTCCTTTGCAGCAGGAACCGGTTCGCCCGTCACCATGGATTCATCCACGTACGATGCGCCTGCGATCACCACGCCATCCACCGGCAGGCGTTCGCCGGGGCGCACCTGGATCACGTCTCCCGCGGCCACCTCATCCAGCGGCATGTCGATGAAGACACCGTCACGCTCCACCCGCGCCGATTTGGCCTGCAGTCCCACAAGCCGGCTGATCGCTTCACTGGTGCGGCCCTTGGCGCGCGCCTCCAGATAGCGCCCGAACAGGATCAGTGTGACGATGACCGCGGCCGCTTCATAGTAGACATTGACCGTGCCCGCGGGCAGCAGCGACGGCATGAACGTCGCCACGGCGGAATAGGCCCAGGCCGCCGTGGCGCCGAGCACGACAAGCGAATTCATGTCAGGAGAGAGGCGCAGGATCGCGGGGATGCCCTTGCGGTAGAAGCGCAAGCCCGGCCCGAACAGCACCACGGTCGTCAGCACGAAATAGACGGGATAGAGCCACCAGCGCTGGCCATGCAGCACGTGATGCCAGGAATTGAAAACATGAGATCCCATTTCCAGGACGAAGAGCGGCAGCGTCAGCACGGCTGAAATCAGGAGATCGCGCAGCAGGCGGTGGCGCTCGGCGTCCTTTGCATCGCGGCCCGCCGCTTCGGCCGCCGGAGTCCGCGCCAGGCGGTGCGTGCCGTAGCCTGCCTTGCGAATGGCTACTTCAATGTCGGCGAGCCCCTTGCCGCCGGGCAGCATCTGCACCGTCGCTCTTTCCGTCGCCAGGTTGACGTTGGCGGAGATGACGCCGGGCGTTGCAGCGATGGCCTTTTCCACACGCCGCACGCAGGAGGCACACGTCATGCCGTCAACGCCGATCTCCACGCTCTCGCTTGACGCGCCATAGCCTGCGCCGCGAATGGCCGCGAGAACGGCCTCCGCATCAGCCTTTTCCCCAAGGTCCACATCAACCCGTTCGGTGGCGAGATTGGCGGCCGCCTTGGCAACGCCGGGAACAGCCGCCACGGCCTTCTCCACGCGCCGCACGCAGGAGGCACAGGTCATGCCCTCCACCGG
>CALMLK010000420.1 GCA_937868035.1 uncultured Alphaproteobacteria bacterium | reverse complement strand
GACCATGACCCTTGCCCCAACACCCACAGCCCCGGCCCTTTTCGGGCTCACGGCGGCAAAGGTGCGGGCTGTTTTGGTCAGCATGGTGTTCATCACCTCGTTCTTCGTGAAGATGGAACCCGCCCCCAGCGACCTGTTCTTCATGCTGGCATTGGCCTTCTGCCTCACCGGCGGCTTGCGTTTCACGCCGGCGATCATGCCGCTGTTCCTGCTGCTCCTCACCTACAACGTCTCGGTGCTGATCAGCTACACGATGATCCCCTACGACATGCTGGATTCGAAAGCCTTCATCTTCGGCCTCGTCTACACCACCATGTCCGGCGTGTTCTTCGCCGCCTACATCAGCGAAGACCCGCTGGTACGTTATCAGCAGATTGCGAAGGCCTACTGGGTCGGCGCCACCATCGGTGGATTCCTCGGCCTCGTCAGCTACTTCAAGGTCGAACCGCTCTACACCTATTTCCCGGATTTCGGCGGGCGTGCGCTTGGCGGATACAAGGACCCCAACGTCTTCTCCACCTGGCTCGTGTTGCCCATGGTGACGATGCTGCAAGCCTTCATCCTCGGCACGCTCCGCCTGCGCCCCATTGCCATCATCAGCTTCCTCATGATCTTCGCCTCGCTCTTCCTCGCTTTCTCGCGCGGTGCCTGGATCAATGGGCTGATGGCCTGCGCCATGACCATCGGCCTCACCTACCTCCTGTCGCCGTCGCGGCAGCTACGCGGCCGCATCGTCTTTTCTGCCGTCCTCGGCATTGCGCTGCTCGCCGTCATCCTCGTCATCCTCTTGTCCATCCCCGCGACACGCGAACTCTTCCTCGATCGCTTCACCCTGGTGAAGGACTATGACGCGGGCGAAACGGGCCGCTTCGGCAACCAGCTCAATTCCATTCCGAAGCTCATGCAGTTGCCCTTTGGCTTCGGACCCTACCAGTTCGTGGCGATGTACAACCTCGCGCCGCACAACACCTTCCTCAACTCGTTTGCCTCGGGCGGATGGCTGGGTGGATTTTCCTTCATGCTGTTCGTGCTCTCCAGCATCGTCGTCGGCTTCCGCACGATCCTCGTTCGCACCCCGTTTCAGGCCTACGCCATCCCCGTCTACAGCTGCTACATCGCCGTCACCTTCCAGGGTGTGCAGATTGATACCGAACACTGGCGCCACCTCTACTGGATGACGGGACTGGTCTGGGGCTTCTTCGCCGCAAGCCTTGCCTATGGCATCCGTCCGCCGAGTTTCGACGAGATCGCAGCGGGCTGGAATCTCCGTGGCATGCGAAGAGGCGCCGGACCATGACACCGCTTCCCGCAGACCACACACAAGGCCCAAGCCTCGCATCGCGCCTCTTCAGCAGCGGCGCGATTGCCCTGTTCATCAAGGTCGCCAGCGCCGGCACGAGCTATCTCATGCTGGTCGCTTTCGCCAACATGCTGCATGCCACGGAATACGGCTACTTCGGCTACAGCCTCAATCTCGCCGTGCTGCTCTCGGCGCTGTTCGGCCTTGGCCTTCCCACCCACGTCATGCGCTTCTGGCCGCTGCACATGGAGCGGCACGAAAATGCCAAGGCGCGCGGATTGGTGCGCTTCAGCCTGCGCACGCTGCTGGCAGCGGCGCTGCTGGTCACGGCGCTCGGCGCAGCACTGAGTTTGCTCGGCGTGATGACCTCCACCCTGGGCTTCGCGGAGGCCTGGCTTCTCACCGCGCTCCTCGCCGCGACCTTCGCTTTCGGCGACTATTTCTCGGGCGCGCTTCGCGCCCAGGGCAACACCATCTGGGCCCTTGCGCCCCGCGACATTGGCTGGCGCATCCTCGCGCCACTCCTCGCCTTTGCGGTTTTGAAGTCCACCGGCATCGCCGATGCCCGTACCGCCGTCTATGCCTGTCTGGCCATCATGCTGGCCGTCTGCGGAGCACAACTTTACAAGCACATCAGCCTCACCCGGCAGTTGACTGGAACCGGCACGGCTGAGACAGACTGGAAGACATGGGCCCGTCCGCTTCTGCCCCTCTGGTTCTCCGGCGTCCTTTACGCCCTCATCCAGCAATTCGATGTCATCGTGGTCGGCAGCACCCTCGGGGCTGAACAGGCTGGCGCTTATTTCGCCGCCCAGAAGACCGCCAGCCTCCTCGGCCTCGCCATGATTGCGGGCGGCATGGTAGCCGCCCCCATGATGGCCGCCAGTTTCCATGCCGGGCGCATGGCGGAACTGCAACGCATCTGCCGTCTTCTGGCGTTGGCGATCGCCGTGACAACGCTGGCGGGCCTTGGCTTCCTCGCCCTCTTCGGCAACATGCTGCTGGCGATCTTCGATCCGGCCTACGTCGAAGCCTACGGCGTCCTGATCATCCTCGGCCTCGGTTTCACTGTGGATGCCATCGCCGGGCCTTCCGCCTATCTGATGCAGATGACGAAACTCGAGTGGATCTATCTCCGCGTCATGGCGGTGGTCTATGCACTCGTCATTGCCTTGCAGCTCGTTTTCGTGCCGCGCTACGGCATGATCGCGGCGGCAGCGGCCAGCGCCCTTGGCATCGCCATCTGGAATCTCCTCGCCATCCATCTCCTGCGACGGGAAATCGGAATCGACCCTTCGGTCTTTTCGCTCCTCCGCCGCAGCCCCCTTTCGGATCACTGAATGACCAAAACCGCTCCCGATATCGCAGTGCTCATGCCGGTATACAACCCCGCCGCAGAACTCGCGATGACCCTCGACAGCATCCGCCGCCAGACGGTGCCGTGCCGTCTCTACCTGGTCGATGACGGCAGCAAGACGAAGCCCGACTACCACGCGCTTCTCAAGGGCCTCGACTACCGCCTCATCGAGCTGCCCCAGAATGCCGGCATCACGGGCGCGCTGAACGCGGGCCTCGCCGAGATCCTGAAGGGCGACTACGCCTATGTCGCCCGTGTCGACAACGGCGACATCAACATGGACGACCGCTTCGCCATCCAGAAAGCCTACCTGCAATCACATCCGGACATCGCCGTCATCAGCAGCCATGTTCGCTATGAATACGAAGTGACTGGCCTGAAGATCGACGTGCTCAATCCGGAAACACCGGAAGGCTGCGCCCGGCGCCTGCGCTACAACGCGCCGCTCACCCACGCCTCCATCATGTTCCGCATGGATTTCCTGCGCGCCTTCAAGGCTTATTCCACAGCCTACCCAGCAGCCGAGGACTACGCCATGGAGTTCTGGGCCAATGCCAACGGCTATCGCATGGGCAACGTGCCGCAACTTCTCTACCGCACCATCGAGATGACGGAATCCATTTCCGGCGGTTCGCGCAAGCGTCAGCTGAACAGCCGTCTGCGCCTGCAATGGGATTATGCCGATTGGACCAGCATCCACACCTGGCTGGGCCTCGCACGCACCGTGTCACTGATGGTGATGCCCATCGGCGCCCTGCGACGGATCAAGTCCGCGCTGCGCGGCATCATGGGAAAATAACTGGCGGGGAAGGTTGAATGGTCGGAGCGACTGGATTCGAACCAGCGACCCCTAACCCCCCAGATTAGTGCGCTACCGGACTGCGCTACGCTCCGACTTGGGGCTGCGTGTACCGTGCGGCCCGTTCCTTGTCCACCTTGAAATTCAGGCGTTCCGGGCAAGCCACAGGAGGTCTGCCCGGCGCCCGCACAGCAT
>CALMLK010000419.1 GCA_937868035.1 uncultured Alphaproteobacteria bacterium | reverse complement strand
GTCCCGCGCGTCGACATTCACATTTTCTGTGAGACGCAGGAGACGGGGCAGGCCATCCAGGTCGCCAGCGGTGACCGCCGCATGGCGCGCGCCCACGTGACCATCCAGCTGGGCGGCATTGCCGCTGCCGTGCAGGTCTACCAGACGCAGCCGACACCGCACGTGCTGGTCGTCGAAACCCATGGCAACCGTGACCAGGTCATGGCCGAACTCGGCCGCCTCGCCGAAGTGTGCCAGGCAACGACGAAGGTCGTGGTGATCGGCCATGTCAACGACGTCATCCTCTACCGCGAACTGGTGAAGGCGGGCATCAGCGAATACGTGGTGGCGCCCATCACGTCCTTCGGCTTCATCGAGACCGTGGCCGGTCTCTTCAACGATCCGAAGGCCGCGCCCCTGGGCCGGATCATCTCCTTTGTCGGCGCCAAGGGCGGCGTGGGATCGTCCACCATTGCCCACAATGTCGGCTGGGCCATCTCGCAGCGCCAGAGCATCGACACGATCATCACCGACCTCGACCTTGCCTTCGGTACCGCCGCGCTGAATTTCAACCAGGACGGCTCGGGCGGCATCATGGATGCGTTGGGCGCGCCCGACCGCGTCGACTCCACCCTCATCGACCGTCTGATGACCAAGCTCGGCAGCAAACTCAGCCTCCTCAACGGCCCGAGCAGCATCGACCGCGACATCTCGATCGAAGCCCACGCGGTCGAAACCATCCTGAACGTGGTGCGCTTCTCGGCCCCCATCGTCATCGTCGACGTGCCCAACATGTGGGCCCCGTGGATCAAGTACACGCTGCTCAATTCGGACGAGATCATCATCACGGCGACACCCGAACTGCCGTCCCTGCGCAACACCAAGAACCTGGTGGACATGCTCAAGGCCGCGCGCCCCAACGACAAGCCGCCGCGCCTCATCCTCAATCAGGTGGGCGTGCCCAAGCGGCCGGAGATTCCGGTGAATGATTTCGCCAAGGCCGTGGGCATCACGCCGACCGCCGTCATTCCCCACGACCCGCAGACCTTCGGCATGGCCCAGGGCAACGGCCAGATGGTCTTCGAAGTCGCGCCCAAGTCGAAATCGGCGGAAGTGCTGGGTGAATTCGCCCGCAATCTCGCCGGCAACCAGAAAGCCTCCTCCGACGTGAAGAAGTCCGGCAGCCTGTTCTCCAAGCTGCCCCTCTTCAAGAAGAAGTAAGCTCCAAAGGACCTGACGCATGTTTGGCAAGAGACCCGAAAATTCCATTCCCCAGGGCGCGGCACTTCCGCCGCCGCCTGGTGCCGCTCCGGGTGCAGCTCCGGCCGCCGCGCAGGCCAATTTCGTGCCCGACGTGAAGGTGCAGGCGCCCATGGGCTTCGGCGCCAACAGCGCCACGGCACGCTCCGCAGCGCCGCCCGCGGTGGCCCCGCCGGCACGTGAGCCTGGCAACCCCGACCACAGCAAGCGCTCTGAGAACTACTACGACATCAAGAGCACGATCTTCAACGCGCTCATCGACGCCATCGACCTGACGCAGCTCGCCCAGCTCGACCGCGACGCCGCGCGCGATGAAATCCGTGACATCGTCAACGAGATCATCGCCCTCAAGGACGTGGTGATGTCGATTGCCGAGCAGGAAGAGCTGCTCGAGGACATCTGCAACGACGTTCTGGGTTATGGCCCGCTCGAACCGCTGCTCGCCCGCGACGACATCGCCGACATCATGGTGAACGGCGCCTCCACGGTGTTCATCGAAGTCGACGGCAAGATGCAGAAGACCGGCGTGCGCTTCCGCGACAACGCCCAGCTTCTCAACATCTGCCAGCGCATCGTCAGCCAGGTCGGCCGCCGCGTCGACGAAGCCTCGCCGATCTGCGACGCCCGTCTTCCCGACGGCTCGCGCGTCAACGTCATCGCTCCGCCGCTGGCCATCGACGGCTGCGCCCTCACCATTCGTAAGTTCAAGAAGGACCGCCTGAAGCTGCCGGACCTCGTGCGCTTCAAGTCGATCACGCCGGAAGGCGGCACCATTCTCGAAATCGTCGGGCGCGTGCGCTGCAACGTGCTGATCTCCGGCGGTACGGGCTCGGGCAAGACGACGCTGCTCAACTGTCTCACCGGTTACATCGACCACGACGAACGCATCATCACCTGCGAGGACGCGGCCGAACTCCAGCTGCAGCAGCCCCATACGGTGCGACTCGAAACGCGCCCGCCGAACCTCGAAGGCGAAGGCGCCATCACCATGCGCGACCTCGTCAAGAACTGCCTGCGTATGCGTCCCGAACGCATCATCGTCGGCGAAGTCCGCGGACCGGAAGCCTTCGACCTCCTGCAGGCGATGAACACCGGTCACGACGGTTCCATGGGCACGCTCCACGCCAACAGCCCGCGCGAAGCCATCTCGCGACTTGAATCGATGATCACCATGGGCGGTTTCGCCCTGCCGTCCAAGACCATCAAGGAAATGATCTGCGGCTCGATCGACGTGATCGTGCAGGCTTCGCGCCTGCGTGACGGCTCGCGCAAGATCACGCACGTCACCGAAGTGGTCGGCATGGAAGGCGATGTCATCATCACCCAGGACCTCTTCGTCTATGAGATCGTCGGTGAAGACGCCAACGGCAAGATCATCGGCCGTCATCGCTCCACGGGCATCGCGCGCCCCCACTTCTGGGACCGCGCCCGCTATTACAATGAAGAGCGCCGTCTCGCCGAAGCGCTGGAACGCGCCGAGGCACGCGAGACCGGAAGCGCCTAACAAAAGGGCTTGAACGCAATGTTCGGCATGGAAATTACCGATCTGGCCTTCCTCTTCACCGTCGCCGTGGCGGTGGGTGGACTGCTGATTGCCATCGTTTTCCCGATGATTTCGGCGAACAACGCGTCGCGCCGCGTGGACGCCATCGCGACGGGCAAGAAGGATACGAAATCCTCATTCCGCCAGCGCTTCCAGGAAGACAGCAAGGACTCGCGCCGCCGGCAGATCCAGGAATCGCTGAACAAGCAGAACGAAGACCGCGTCAAGGCGAAGAAGCGGGTGTCGCTCTCGACGCTGATCCAGCAATCTGGCCTCGACATCTCGACGCGCGTGTTCTGGATCATGTCCCTGGTCACAGGCGTTGCCTTCTTCTTGGTGCCCACCATCCTGGGCGCTCCCATCTATGCCGGCGCTGGTGCTGCCTTCGTCGGCTTCCTCGGTTTCCCGCGCTGGTTCCTCGGCTATCTGCGCAAGCGCCGCCAGAACGTGTTTCTCAACGACTTTGCCGATGCCATCGACGTGATGGTGCGCGGCCTGAAGGCCGGTCTTCCCGTGTCGGAAGCCATGAAGATCATCGCCTCCGAATCCGGTCCGCCTGTCGGCCCCGAATTCATGGAGGTCGTGGAGGGCCAGCGCGTCGGCATCTCCATCGACCAGGGCATCGAACGCATGGTTGAGCGCATGCCGCTGGCGGAAGTGAACTTCCTCGCCATCGTCATGACCATCCAGTCGAAGACGGGCGGCAACCTTTCGGAAGCGCTGGGCAACCTCTCGCGCGTGCTGCGTGACCGCAAGAAGATGAAGAACAAGGTGCGCGCCGTTTCGCAGGAAGCGAAATCATCTGCGGCCATCATCGGCGCCCTGCCATTTGTCATCATGGGCGGCCTCACCGTGCTGAACCCGACCTATCTCAATCCGATGTTCGATACATCGACCGGCAACATGCTGCTGGTCGGCAGCGGCACCTGGATGATGATGGGCGTGCTTGTCATGCGCAAGATGATCAACTTCGAAATCTAGACTGATACCGGACACGCGAAGAAGAACAAGAACATGGAACTGATCACCTCGCTCCTTCAAATCGAAACGCTGATCACGGTGCTTGTTGCGCTGGCGGCGTTCGGCACGGTGATCACCATCGCAGCGCCCTATCTCGAAGGCGACAAGCTGCAGAGCCGCATCAAGGGCGTGACCGAAGAGCGCGACCGCCTGCGCCAGCAGCTCAAGGCCTCGCTTGCCGGCACCGAAGCACGCCTGCGCGAGAAGCCGAAGGGCGGCATCTACCAGCAGCTGGTGGAAGCGCTGAACCTGAAACAGGTTCTGGAGGGTGAAGCCAGCCGCGACATGCTCCGCCAGGCCGGCTTCCGCGCGGAAAAGCATCTCGTCACCTTCCTCGCTTTGCGCGTGATCATCCCGATCGTCGTCGCCATCATCACCTTTGTCTATGCTTCCACCATCTTCGCCGACAAGGTGTCGCCGAACATGCGTGTTGCGGCCGCCATCATCGCCCTCGTCGTCGGCTTTTACATTCCGGGCGTGGGCCTCAAGAACCTCATCCAGCGCCGCCAGTCCTCGATCAAGAAGGCCTGGTCGGACGCCCTCGACCTTCTGCTCATCTGCGTGGAATCGGGCATGGCGCTCGAACCCTCGCTGGTGCGCGTTGCCAAGGAAATCGGCAGCCAGTCGGTTCCGCTGGCCGAAGAACTCTCGCTCACGGTTGCCGAGCTGTCCTACCTGCAGGACCGCCGCAAGGCGCTCGACAACCTCGGCCGCCGCACCGGACTTGAAACGGTGAGGGCCGTGGTGACATCGCTCATCCAGTCAGAACGCTATGGTACGCCACTCGGCACGGCGCTCCGCGTGCTCGCCCAGGAAAACCGCGACTCCCGCATGGCCGAAGCCGAAAAGAAGGCCGCAGCCCTTCCGCCGAAGCTCACGGTGCCGATGATCCTGTTCTTCCTGCCCGTGATCTTCGTGGTCATTCTCGGACCGTCGATCATCATGGTGATGAAGCTCGAGTAGCGGCATCGCCTCTTGCCCGCCGGGCTTCCGGCACGGCGGGGCGCAGGAAGGCTGAAAGCCCGTGCCGTGTCTTGTGCCAGTGGTGTGGCCGCACGGCGAAATCCCACAGGGCCATCCACGCCGCGGGCGTCATCATCATCCAGTAAAAGGGCATGGTGGCCAGCGTCGCCGTCCAGCGGATATAGCCCAGCCGCCGCAATCCTTGCCGGGCGCAGGCGATCGCCGCCGCATAGCCGAGGATCAGGATCGCGCCATTGAGGCCAATGAGTCCGCCGTGCAGGGGCATCGACAATTGATGCTGGAAATGGCCGGAGAGGAAAAACCAGAGGGCATGCACCAGCAGGAAAGGGTGCAGCAGGGCTGCTGCGAAGACGCCGAACGACATGCATTGGATCACCCAGAAGCGCGTGACGCCCACATCGGCCAGAAGCTGTGCGGGATGGCGCATCAGCACCAGCCAGGTGTGGAGGAAGCCCTTCAGCCAGCGCCGCCGCTGCTTCATCCAGTTCCACAGTTGCGTGTTGGCCTCTTCGAAGGTCTTGCTGGAAAAGGCGTCCGTCTCGAAGCCCATGCGGGCGAAGCGGTAGCCGAGGTCGGCATCTTCCGTGACGTTGAAGGGATCCCAGGCGCCGACGGCAACAAGGGCCGAAGTGCGGAAGTGGTTGGAGGTGCCGCCCAGCGGCAACGGCAGGCCGGCAGACGCGAGTGCCGGCAGGATGACGTTGAAGAGTGCCGCGTACTCCGCGGTAAATTGCCGGGTCAGCCAGTTTTCATTGGGATTGTAGTAGGTGAGCACTGCCTGCAGGCAGGCAAGGCCATCGCCCCGTGACGCAAAGATCGCCGCCGCCTGCCGCAACTGGTTGGGCTCGGGAATGTCCTCGCTGTCGTAGATGGTCAGGAGTTCGCCACGGGCGAAGTTCAGCGCGTAGTTGAGGGCGCGGGGCTTCGTCTGCGGCTTGCCCGCGGGCACGACGATAATGTCGAAATGGTCCGGCAAACCGAGCGCCGTCACGGCCCGCACCATCAGCGTGTCTTCCTCCTCCAGGATGAGCTTGATGTCGAGCTTGCCCACCGGATACCTCAGCGCCTTGAGCGCGGTGACGAGTTGCCCCAGCACTTCCGTCTCGCGGAAGAGCGGCACGAGCACGGTATAAGTGGGAAGGCCACTTGCGGGCAGTGGGCTGCTCCTGTCTGCAGGTACCGGAGGACCGGGCAGCAGCACGAACACGCGGATGGCAACCGTCATGGCAAAGAACAGGCCAGCAAACGTGCTGAACATCAGCCCCACATATCCCCAGTCGGTCAGCAGCCCCACGGCCACCACGGCCATGCCGAGGAGGGCGATGATGAGAGCCTGTTCGGGTGTGAACCTGCGGCGCGCCGAGAGGTCCGGGTGTTGTACGGCGAGCGACATCACGCTTTGCCGCAGCAGTGTGGGCCCCAGCACGAAGCGTACGGCCTTGCGGTAGGCTGCGGGGTTGAGGCGCGCCACGATGCGAAGGCCCATGGCCTCGCCCCTGCGGCGGGCCGCTTCGGAGGCCGCGGCATAAACGGTCAATCCGGGGAGAACTGCGGCCGGCACAAGCTGATGCCGCAGGGCGAGAGTGCGGTCCTCAGGCGTGAGGCGCGCCATCATGCCGGGCAGGAGATGGTCCGGAAAAAGCGGCAAGACATCGGGCGGCCCATCGTCTAGACTGCGCCTTCCGGCCCACTGTCCCGCTTCCGCCCCTGACTCGAGACCCGCCCCCCGCCATGCGCCTGAACTTGCGCGATCAAACCCCACTGATGCCCCCGCACTCACACCCGCACGCCACGCAACACACATTTTCGCGGGCAGGTCTCAACCCTGATGCGCAAGACAAGATGAAATACAAGCAAAGGTCAATACATCCTTGGGGCGCAGGATGCCTGATGGTTGCGATTCTGGCGCTGATGCTGGCTGCAGTGCCTGCCGGAGCCCAGGACCAGGCTCAGCCGGCCGGGGAGCCGCCGGCGGTCGCCCAGGTGCCGATCCCGCGTTTCCGCGCCATTGATGCCGACGCTCCCCATCAGCAGAAGCTGCCGCTGCCCACCGTCCGCCTGTTGGCGGAACCGGATTTTGCCCCGTGGAGCTTCACGCTCGAAGACGGCACGCTCGCGGGTATCTCCGTCGATCTTGTCCGCGCCGCCTGCACCGAGGCAGGCCTGACCTGCGAGGTGGTGGCAACACCCTTCACCGGTCTCCTGCCCGCCCTGCAGAAGGGCGACGGCGACGTCATCGTCACGGGCCTGCGCCTGAACGGCGATCTCATGTCGAACACGGCACTCACCCGTCCCTATTTCCGCGCCATGGGCCGCTTCATGATCCGCCGGGGCACGCAGGTGTTGGCCGCTGATCCGCGCGCCCTCGCCGGGCGACGCATCGGCGTCGTCAAGGGCACGGCCCATGAGGCCTTCCTCAAGACCTATTACGACAAGTCGCAGCTTGTTCCGGAAGACAGCGAAGCGGTCATGTACGAGGCCTTGCGCACCGGCGCGCTGGACGTGGCCTTCGGCGACAGCCTCCGCATGTCCTTCTGGATGAACAGCGATGGTGCGCGCAAATGCTGCGCCGGCTTGGGCGGCGCCGTCATCGATTCCGAAACCTTCTCGCGCCCCCTCGTCTACGTTGTCCGCCAGGACAAAGCCGCAGTGCGTGACCGCCTCGACGAGGCGCTCGACACGCTGGAGGAAAACGGCACGACAGCGAGCATCTTCGCGCGCTACCTCCCCGCCCCCATTTGGTAACCTCTCACGATCCAGGACTGACCATGATTGACGCACGCAAGATCATCTTGCCACCGGGCCGCGCGGCCTCTGTCCCGATCCATGTGGTGAGCAAGGCGGATTGGCCAAAGCTCCGCCAGTCGCTTTCCGCACAGGACAAGGCCTGGGCCGGAACACACGGCTTCGAGGCGGCACCCCTGGCCGTGCTGGCCATTCCTGGCAAGGCGGGGGAACTGGCCAGCGTCTACGTCGGCGCGCCCGGCGAGCGCGACGATCCCTTTGCGCTGGGCGCCATCGCCACGCGCCTGCCGGAAGGCACCTATGCCTTTGCCGAGAAGAGCCAGTCCACGGTTTCCGTGGCGCTGGGCTGGTGCGGTGAACTTTACAAATACGATCCTTACCGCACGACACGGGTCAAAGGCGTCACCCTCTGCATGCCCTCCAAGGAAGCAGCAGCAGAGGCCGTGATGATCGCCAACGCCATCTTCGCGGTGCGCGACCAGGTCAACACACCGGCGAACCTCTATGGCCCCGACGAACTGGAGCGTGATGCTCGCGCGCTGGCGAAGACGCACAGCGCCAGGATCACCGTGACATCGGGAGCGGCCTTGGCAAAAGGCTTCCCCCTCATTCATGCCGTCGGTGTTGCCTCGCCGCGCAAGCCCCGCCTCATCGACATCACATGGGGGCAGGCAAAACACCCCAAGGTGACACTGGTCGGCAAGGGCGTGGTCTTCGATACGGGCGGCCTCGACATCAAGCCATCGGCTTCCATGCTGCTGATGAAGAAGGACATGGGCGGCGCTGCAAACGTGCTGGGCCTCGCTCGGCTCATCATGGAAGCGAAGGTGAAGGTGAGGCTGCGGGTGCTTGTTCCTGCAGTTGAAAATGCCATTGCCGGCGACGCCTTTCGCCCCGGCGACATCTTCAAGTCACGCAAGGGCCTGACCGTCGAGATCGGCAACACCGATGCCGAGGGCCGTCTCATCCTCGCCGATGCCCTGGCGCTGGCGGATGAGGAAAAGCCCGAGCTGCTGCTCGACATGGCGACATTGACGGGTGCCGCCCGCGTTGCCACCGGACCCGATCTGCCGCCGTTCTACACAGACGACGAACAGCTTGCCGCCGACGTGAGCCGCCATGCCTTCACCGTCAACGATCCCTTGTGGCGGCTGCCCCTGTGGCGGCCCTATGCCAGCATGATCGAGACACCGGTCGCGGACATGAACAACGCAGGCGCCGGCGGCTTTGCCGGGTCGATCACCGCGGCGCTGTTCCTCCGCCGCTTCGTGGAACACGCCGAGGCCTACGTGCATTTCGACATCTTCGCCTGGACGCCCACGGCAAAACCGGGTCGCCCGAGGGGTGGCGAGGCACAGGCCATGCGGGCCATGTTTGCGCTGCTGCGCGAACGTTACGGAAAGTGACTTGCAGCGACAGCGGTTTTGGCGAATGATACGGGGCCGAAACAAACGGGCCGCCCGTCATGCCCCACAGACTCTCACCCGCCCAGTGCATGAAGCTCTGGCACGATGTCCATCTTTCCCTAGTCCATGATGATGCGCCTGACCTGTCTGTGCGCCAGATGAGCGTGCTGCTGATCGTTTATCTGGAGGCCCCGCCGCACACGGTGCGCGGAC
>CALMLK010000418.1 GCA_937868035.1 uncultured Alphaproteobacteria bacterium | reverse complement strand
GCCCTTCTCCACGTTGTCGGGCTTCACCGTCACCGTCTTGAGGCCGGTCCAGTCCTTCGACCAGGCGGGCATCAGCAGCAGGGTGGCCTTGCCCGTTTCGTGGTGGTGGCGCACGGGCGTTTCAATGGCCGCACGAAAACCCTCGCGCAGGGCCTCGACCAGATCGCGGTGCGGCGCGAACCGGGCCACGGCGTCGGCATCAAGCCATTTCACATCAGTCCCCCGGGGAATACGGTCACATCGCGCGGCTGCTCGCGCGGGTCATTGCGGCGGAGGTCGGCGAGTTCCTGCTGGAGCTGGGCCACTTCGCTGCGCGATTCGCGCGCCGCCTTGCGCCACTTGCCCTGGGCCAGCCAGGACCCGAACCAGCCCACCAGCAGGCCGATGAAACCGCCGATGAAGAGCAACAGCCACAGCGGCATGTCGATCGCCGCGAAGGGCGCATCCTGGGAGAAGGGATCAAGCGAGAGCGTCACCCAGCGGCGGTTGGCCACCGCGAAGGCGATCACGAGGACGGCGACGGGCAAGCCCACCAGCCAGCGGAAGAAACGGCGCAAGGACAGTCCCTTTATTCAGACTTCGAATTCATCCGCACGCGCAGTTCCTTGCCCGTCTTGAAGAAGGGCACGCGCTTGGGAATGACATCGACGGATTCACCGGTGCGCGGGTTGCGGCCGAGGCGGCCCTCGCGCGACTTCACGGAGAAGGCGCCAAAGCCGCGCAGTTCGACGCGCGAACCGTCACGCATGGCGGCGATGATCTCATCAAGGATGCGGTTGACGATGCGCTCCACGTCCCGGTGGTAGAGGTGCGGGTTCTTGTCGGCGATCTTCTGGACGAGCTCGGACTTGATCATGGTGGCCTCAACCTGCTGGAACGGCGCAAGATTTTCACTGTGCAGGGTGCCAAAGCACAAGCATCCCGTCAAGCTTGGCGCGCGCGGCAACGTCGCTCAGGCTGCCAAGACCCAGTGCCTCCAGCAGGGAGTGGCCGGTGCTGGCCCCCAAAACCCGCTCGGCGAAGGGTTTCGGCGGCTTCCAGTCCAGCACTTCGAGGGCTTCGGGAAGTTTTCTCTCGGCCTGCAGCCATTTCACCGCGACATCCTCGCCGCCCAGTTCGTCGATCAGGCCCTCCGCCTTGGCCTGGCGGCCGGTGAAGACGCGGCCATCGGACAACTGGTCCACCTTGGCGGCAGCGAGCTTGCGGCGTTCGGCCACAAGTCCCTTGAACCAGCGGAAGCCATCCTGGACCATGTCCATGGCATGGGCGCGGGCCTTTTCCGACACCGGCTTGTAGGGGCTGGGCTCGGCTTTCAGTTCGCCCGACTTGATCTCCTCCATGGTGATGCCGACGGTGTTGAGGAGGCGCGAGACTTCCGGGAAGGAGAAGATGACGCCGATCGAGCCGGTGATGGTGTTGCCGCGCGCCACCACATGGTCGGTGGCAAGGGCCGCGATGTAGCCGCCCGAGGCCGCCACGGTATCCATGACCGCCACGACCGGTTTCTTTTCGGAGACCTTGCGGATTTCCTCATAGAGCGCCTCCGAACCCGCCGTGGTGCCGCCCGGGCTGTCGATCCTGAGGATCACGGCCTTGGCGTGGTCGTCCTTGGCGACATCGCGCAACAGGTCGAGGCTCTGCTGGTCGCCGGTGATGAGGCCGTCGATGCGGAGCCTGGCGATGTGGTCCTTCGCGGGCGTGCCATCGCCGCCCAGGCTGGCGAAGATGGCAAAGAGCGCAATGAGGCCGAGGATGACCGCCAGCCAGCGCCAGCGGCGGCGGCTCTTCTTCAGGCTGAGATGATTGATGATGTGGTCGATGTCGGAGGCTGTCATGGCGCCGAGATTAAAGGCAGCCCCGGCAAATTGACACCCCAAAGAAAAAGGCCGGACGCATGCGTCCGGCCTTCCGTAAAGTGTTTCAGAAAGAAGGCGTTATTCCTTCTCTTCGTCCTTGCGCTTGAGGGCGGCCTGGAGAATGTCGCCAAGCGATGCGCCCGAGTCGGACGAACCGTACTGTGCCACGGCCTCGCGCTCGTCGCTGATTTCCAGCGCCTTGATCGAGACGTTGACCTTGCGGGCCTTGGTGTCGAACACGGTGATGAGAGCGTCGAACTTTTCGCCGACGGCAAAACGCTCGGGGCGCTGTTCGCCGCGGTCGCGGGCAAGGTCGGCGCGCTTGGCGTAGGCCGTGAGGTCGGTTCCGGCGATCTTCACTTCAAGACCACCATCTTCCACCTTCAGCACTTCGCAGGTGACCTTGTCACCCTTCTTCATGGTGCCGGCCGACTTGATCGGATCGCCGCCGAGCTGCTTGATGCCCAGCGAGATGCGTTCCTTTTCCTTGTCGACGTCGAGAACGACGGCCTGGATCTTGTCGCCCTTCTTGTAGTCCTTGATGGCTTCCTCGCCCGACCGCTTCCAGTCGAGGTCGGAGAGATGGACCATGCCGTCCACGTCGCCATCGAGGCCGACGAAGAGGCCGAACTCGGTCATGTTCTTCACTTCGCCTTCCACAACCGATCCCTTCGGATGGCGGGCGTTGAAGCTTTCCCACGGGTTCTGCTGGACCTGCTTGAGGCCAAGCGAGATGCGGCGCTTGGCAGCGTCGATCTCGAGCACCTGCACATCGACTTCTTCCGAGGTGGAGAGAATCTTGCCGGGGTGCACGTTCTTCTTGGTCCAGGACATTTCGGACACGTGGACGAGGCCTTCGATGCCGTCTTCCAGTTCAACGAATGCACCGTAGTCGGTGATGTTCGTGACCTTGCCCTTGACCTTGGTGCCGACGGGGTAGCGTTCGATGACGATATCCCACGGATCCTTGTCGAGCTGCTTCATGCCGAGCGAGATGCGCTGCGTCTCGGGGTTGATGCGGACGATCTGCACCTTCACGGTCTGGCCGACGGAGAGCACATCCGAAGGATGGTTCACGCGCTTCCAGGCGATGTCGGTGACATGGAGCAGGCCGTCGATGCCGCCCAGGTCCACGAATGCACCGTAGTCGGTGATGTTCTTGACCACGCCATCCACCACCTGGCCTTCGGCGAGGTTCTGGACGAGTTCGGAGCGCTGCTCGGCGCGGGTCTCTTCCATGATGGCGCGGCGCGAGACAACGATGTTGCCACGGCGGCGATCCATCTTGAGGATCTGGAAGGGCTGCGAGACGT